>NZ_JBEXGU010000124.1:0-28244 GCF_040607515.1 Streptosporangium sp. NPDC005286
GCCGGGCGAGCCCGGCGGCGAGGTCAGGCCAGCGGGTCGGCGCCGTCCCAGGTGCCCTCGCTCGCGTAGGGGGAGAAGCGGGGATCGCGTTGCCGCGTGTCCCGCTGTTCCAGCTGCTCTTCGCGCCGGTCACGCATGTGATCGGGATCGGCCTGCTCATGTGCCTCATCGGGCTGCGGTTCGGTCAGGCGGCGCGGGCCTCCCGCCCGTCGTGACCCGGCCCGCTCGCCCGTCCGCAGTTGCCCGGCCAGGTCGTCCGCCCGTCGTGGCCGCCGGGTAGACGCGGCCCCGCCAGCCGCGTGCCGGGCGCAACGTGGTCTGCGTCAGCCGCAGCGCCGCCAGCGCGGACCCGCGCGAACCCGTCGACGTTCAGCATCGCCGTACGGCGGAAGGCCATGCACTGGCCGTTGGCCACCGCACGGTGCGGGGCCGGCGGAGTGGGCGGACCGATCGGGCCGAAGCGGTAGATCAGTGTGGCCAGGAACGAGGCGTGCAGCGCCTGCTCGGCGGTCCCCTCGCACAGGTACCTGGGGCCCACGCTCACCAGGTCGTAGCCCTCCAGCGTCGCCGCGAGCGCGCCGATCAGTCCCGGCACGGGCCGGGCGTCCGCGTCCAGGGTCACCACGACGTCGCCCCCCGCCGCCTCGACCCCCTGCTTCAGGGCCCACTGCTTGCCCACCCAGCCCTCGGGAAGCGGCGCTCCGATGAGGACCTTCGCGCCGAGCCGGGCGGCCAGTTCCGCCGTGCCGTCGCGTGACTCGTCGTCGACGACGACGACCTCCGCGACGGCCGGATCGGCGAGCAGCGCCGACAGGCAGGGGCCGAGGCGGGCCTCCTCGTCGCGGGCGGGGATCACCACCGAGACGCGCGGCGGCGTCGTCCTCGCCGAAGCCGGCGCGTGGGCCGGCGCGTGGGCCGGCACGGGGTTCAGCGCGGGCAGGCGGTGCCGCCCCCGGGCCAGGCGCACCGCCACCGCCAGCGCGGCGGCGGCCTGCAGCGCGGTCAGCGCTCTCATCGCGACACCTCCACGGTCTCGGGCAGGTGGTTCACCGGACGGTTCCGGGTTCGCGGCCTCCGGTGGTGGTCACATGGGAGGAACCGGTGGGGAAGTCCTGCTCGACGAGCTTGCCGCCGAGGCGGGGGAGCCGCTCGTACGGGCGCACCCGATGCCCCTCGCAGGCCGGCAGCAGGGCGCAGACCATGCCCCCGACACCACCCCCGATCACCGTTGTCTCCGGTATCCGTGTCCCCAGGCGAGCAGGACGAACAGACCCATGCACGTTCCTCCCGCGACGGCGACCAGCGGATCCGGCGGGTCGAAAACCGCTGCGAAACCGACGGTCTCCATGACCGCCATCGTCGTGTAGATCGACACCAGCCCGGGGCTCCACACCGCGGGTTCGGCCACGAGGCGCTCGATCAGGACCATGACCAGCAGTGAGACGACGAGCCAACCGGCGAAGCTACCGAGCGGGACGCCACGGTAGTGGCCGGGGTCGTGCCAGACCCACAGACCCAGCCGGGTCATCTGCGGGTCCAGGAACACGTCCCAGGCGGTGAGCGCCAGCGCCCCCAGCGCGACCCGCGCGGCCCGGCTGCCGGGTGCGATCGCGGCGGCCACCGCGTGGGCCGCCAGTCCCATGCCACCCCAGGCCAGCGCCACGATCACCGGTACCCCGCCGAGCACCGGCTGGAGAGCGCCGGTGTAGTGGTAGTCGCCGAACGGCACCCCCGCCCTGGTCCCGACCCACTCCGCGGCGTACCCGGTCGCGACCGCGGCGGTGAACGCCGCGACGGCTCCGGTGGGGGAGTAGGTCACCGAGGCGAAGACCAGCGCGCTCGCCGCCAGCAGCGGGACGACCACACCGGTCAGCGCGATCGGCCGAGGCTGCAGTCCCGAGGCGACCTGCGCCACGACCATCGCGGCCAGCAGCACCGCGCCCAGCGCGCCCATCGCCTTCGAGGCGCGTGTGGCCACGGGTTCTGCCGGTGGTGGCCACACCCGCAACGCACCGGGCTCCTCCCGTCTGCTGTTCACCTGGTGGCTGTGCCCGATGGACGGTCATTTGATCGGCTGGGCGAGGTCAGGTTCGCTTTGAAATCCCGATCTCCCGGAAGACGGTGGCGGGGCCCGCGACTTCCAGAAGGGCCGGGGCTTGAACCTGCCGTGGCGAGAGGTCCTAACGTTGCGGGCGTGATCGGGAAAGACGACGCCGGGCGCAGATGGAGCATCGGCGAGGTGGCACGGGCGAGCGGGATGACCGTGCGCGCGCTGCACCACTAGCCGACGAGCAGACGAGACGACCATCTGGTCAGCGGTGGGTTGTTCGCTTTGTCTCTTTGCCCGCCTTGTCGTAGGTGACCCACTCGCCGGTCTTCTTGCCGACGTTGTACGTCCCCTCGTCCAGCAGGTTGCCGTTGTCGTGCCAGCGGCGCCACGGGCCGTGCTGCTTACCGTCCACGAAGGCGCCCTGCTGCAGGAGGCCGCCGCCCTCGCGGTGCCAGACCCACTCGCCGACGAGCTGTCCGGCCTGGTAAACACCCTCCGCCTTCAACCGGCCGTTCCGAAAGTAGAAAGTCCACGGTCCACTCCGCTGCCCGTCCGAGTAGTCGCCCTTACCCGACAGGGTCCCGTCCTTGAAATATTCCTCCGCCATGACGGCAGCATAGGAGCGGGCTAGCTGAATGTGCTGGTTCGTTCCCGGGTATTCGACCGGAAAGGTCTGTTGGTAAACCCGGAATCCGACACCCCGTATCTCCGCCGTGGGTGGTGCCGTGCCAGACGGGGAGGTGTGGTTGGCTGTCCCCCCGTGAACGTCGTTGAAGTGCTGGGACTGTTCGGAGCCGGGGTGCTGGCCGGGGTGGTCGGCACGGTGGTGAGCCTGGCCTCGATCGTCTCCTACCCGGTGTTGCTGGCGTTCGGCCTGCCGCCGGTGACCGCGAACGTGACGAACACGGTCGCGCTGACCTTCAACGGGGTGGGCGCGGCGTTCGGGTCGCGGCCGGAACTGGCCGGACAGGGCGCGAGGGTCCTGCGACTCGGCACGATGACCCTGCTCGGCGGGGCGGTGGGGGCCGGGTTGTTGCTGGCGACCCCCTCCGACACGTTCGAGGCGATCGCGCCCTGGCTGATCGCGTTCGCCTCGCTGCTGCTGCTCCGTCCGCCGAACACGATGGGAGGGTACGGCGGCGAGGACGGATGGAAGGCGCGCGCCGCCATGTTCGCCGTCGCGATCTACCTCGGCTACTTCGGGGCCGCCGGTGGGGTCCTCATGTTCGCGGTGCTCTCGGCCGTGCTCGACCAGTCACCGGTCAAGATCAACGCTATCAAGAACGTCGCCTCCGCCCTGGCCAACGGGGTGGCGGCGATCGGCTTCGCCCTCTTCGGGCCGGTGCAGTGGTCGGCGGCGGTGCCCCTCGCACTGGGATTCCTGCTGGGCGGCCGGCTTGGCCCGTCGATCGCCCGACGCCTGCCCGGCCGCGCGCTTCGCCTCGGCACCGCCGCCTGCGGCCTGCTCGTCGCGCTCAAACTCGGCGTCGACGCCTACGCGTGAGCCGGTTTGCGGTGAAGTTTGTTTTACGAGCATTCGGGCCTCGCCCGCGAGGTGCCATGCTGGAAGCCGATCGCCGTCGAAAGGTACGGCGCCGCGCATGGTGAAAAGCGCCTCGAAGGCAAATCGACGTGGCCAACGCCGGGCAGAACCTGGCCTTGACGGCGGCCGCCGCCCGTCCGGGCGGCCGAATCGTCTCGCCCCTCGGCGGTCCGCAGGAATTCCCCTGTGGGGTGAACGCTGTCTTCACCGGTACCGCCGCCGCTACGGCAGGGCAGCTTGACGTGCCGGCCGATCAGGCGGCGCACGGCACACTCAATGTTCCCATCAGCGCCGAGTACGCCTTCGCCGACGCGCGTCAAGCCCTCATCGACTTCGCCGAACGCCACGTCCAAGGCAAGATCACGATCACCTTTTAAGCGGCAACTGCTCGCACCGCGGCGTCCACGTCGTCGATGGAGGTCAGATCGCCCTTTGACGGAGAGGAACCCATGTACAGGCCTGCAGCACGACACCGCAACCGGGTAAGAGACGGGCACCTCGGCGCGGCCGCGACATGCGGCTGCCGGGTCGTGGCCAGATGAGCGCCGGCACGCCCTTGGGTGACTTCCTGCGCGCCCGTCGCGAGGCGCTCAAACCTGAGGATGTGAGGCTGCCCGAGTACGGGCGCCGGCGGGTCAAGGAGGTACGGCGTGAAGAGGTGGCGATGCTGGCTGGAAGCCGCTGACGACGCGCTCGCGGCCGGGGACAAGCGGCCAGGCTAGGCGGCGAGCAATTGGCAGGACACTATGAGGCCGGGACCACGCTCCGGCCTCTTCGACGTCCATGGGCCCGGTCCGCCCTGGTTCCTAGGTAAGCCACTCCCAGGAAATCCGTGACCTTCTTCCATCTCGCTGACCTCGGCAAACTCATCCGTGTCAGCCAAAGGGAACGGAACGAAGGACACCGTCATGACCACCTGGTTCATCACCGGAGCATCCCGCGGCCTGGGCGCCGAGATCGCCCGCACCGCCGTCGACAAGGGCGGCAACGTCGTGATCGCGGTGCGCAACCCGGACCGGTCATCATGGTGTCCACCTTCGACGGCCGGCGTGCCAACCTGATGACCAGCGGTTTCAACGTCGACGACCACAACCTGTGGATCCTCAAGGGCGAGCGCGCCTGGATCGATCCCGTCAGGCGCGGAACGGGCGAGTTCCACCACCGCGGCAACGGCACCTTCGCCGGCAACGCCACCACCTTGGACCTGCGGCATCGCATGTACCTGACTCACGACTGACACCGGCCGGATGCGCCGGCCGTACCGGCCTCGTCACCCTCTTCTCGGCTCACGCCCCCTCAGCACGAGCCGTCACCCTCCACGTTCTTGAAGGAAGCCCACCATGACCACAATCTTGGACGAACTGCGCCGCCGCGCCGCCGACCCCGGGCGTCGCATCCTGCTCACCGGAGCCGCCGTCGTCACCATGGACCCCGGCCTCGGCGTCATGCCTCGTGCCGACCTGCTCATCGAAGGCGACCGGATCGCCGCCGTCGGCCCGGACCTCCAGGCCGAGGACGCCTTGATCATCGACGTCACCGGCGCCATCCTGGCCCCCGGCTTCGTCGACACCCACCGGCACGCCTGGGAGGCCCAACTGCGCCGGATCATGCCCGACGTCAACGACCTCGGCGAGTACGTCACCTCCACCCTGGCCGGGATCGCTCCGGCGTACCAGCCGCAGGACATGTACATCGGAACGAAGCTGGCCGCGCTGACCGCCATCGACAGCGGCATCACCACCATGCTGGACTTCTCCCACAACTCCCGCACCGCCGCCCACTCCGACGCCGCCATCCGGGCGCTGATCGACAGCGGCATCCGGGGCGTGCACGCCTCGATGCGCCCGCACTTCGGCGACTGGGACGGCCAATGGCCCGCCGACCTGACCCGGCTCCAGGACACCTACTTCGCCTCCAGTAGCGGGCTCCTCACCCTGCGCCTGGCCACACTCGCCACCGGCGAGATCGCCGGCCCCGACCTCGCCTACGGTGAACGCCTCGCCCGCACCGCCCGTGACCTCGGTATCGGCGTCAGCGTCGACGCCGTCTTCGGCCTGCCCTCCTCCGAGGCCATCCTCGGCTGGGCCAAGCAAGGACTGCTCGGACCGGACGTCGCCCTCATCCACTGCACGGGCCTGACCCCGCAGGCATGGCAGGCGATGGCCGACACCGGCGCCGCGGTCTCCCTCGCTCCGACCTCGGATGCCCAGATCGGCTTGGAGAGTGCCGTCCCGGCCGTCGACGAGGCGCTCGCCGTCGGCATCCGGCCGAGCCTGAGCATCGACGTCGAAGTCGCGCTGGCCAGCGACATGTTCACGCAGATGCGCGCTCTGCACGCCATCCAGCGCATGCGTGCCGTCAACGCCGCCTACGGCACCGGCGAGCCGCCCACCCGGATCGGCGTGCACGACGTGCTCGACTTCGCCACCCTGCAGGGCGCCAGGAGCATCGGCCTCGGTGACGTCACCGGCTCTCTCACCCCAGGCAAGCAGGCGGACGTGCTCGTCGTCCGCGCCGAGGACCTCAACAACATGCCCCTCAACGACCCGATCGGCACCCTCGTGCTCGGCTCCGACCCGCGCAACATCGACGCGGTCCTCATCGCCGGCCAGGTCCGCAAGTGGGCCGGTACCGTCCTCGACCTCGACCTGGCCGGACTGCGCGAGGACGTGCGCGCCTCGCGCGACCGGGTCCTGGCCGCCGCCGGGTACCGGCACACCCGATCATGACCGGCGCAGGCCCGCCACCCGGGACCGGCCTGACCTACGGCGCCTACCCGAACGACGGCGAGCCGGCCCGGCCGAGCCGTCAGGCCCGCGACCACACCGCCCAGGACGCCCTGCACGGGGCCACCACCCACCCATACAACTGACATCCTTCTCACCCGGAAAGAGCTCGACATGCACACCAGCGAACTCCTCGACACGATCACCAAGAACAGCACCCGTCCGCTGCTGCTGGCCGGAGGCACCGTCATCAGCATGAACGCGATGCTGGGCGACTGGGAGAAGGCCGACGTCCTCATCGGCGGCGACACCATCGTCGGCGTCGGCCCTGGTCTCCTGACCGCCGCAGACGACGACGGCATGATCGTCATCGACTGCACGGGCCGCCTCGTCCTGCCCGCCCGCGCCGATTTCACCGCCACCGGCGCGACCGGGACCCTCACACCCGGCGAGCGCGCCGACATCGCGGTGATCCGCATCGCCGATCCCAACGGCACCCCGGACGGTCCGGTCATCGCCCGTGCCCGCCACCTGGACATCCTGCTCGACGGCGGCCAGGTCACCCACTACGACGGCCGTCCCACCGGCCTCGCCCGAACCACGGAAGAGGCGGAGCCATCCGCGGTCGCCGCCGACCACCCGTACGTCGGCCTCTGGGTGGACCAGGCCGACTTCCTCCGGCAGAACCTACTGCCCGACGGCCGCTACGACGAGGCCCGCGGCGATCGCGCCAGTGCCTACACCGGCCGCTACTGGATCAACGGCACCCGCATCGACTACCTCGACGACCTCGGCTTCTGGGCCTACGGCGAGTTCCAGGACGGCGACCTGCGGCACGCCGGCTACCGCCTCACCCGCCGCTGACCCCTCAAGCCGCGCACGGGCCGGTCGACAGCCGCCTCGGTCGGCCCCTTCACCCCTCCGCCCCCGCTCCAAAGGATTCCAGCCCATGTTCAAAAGCCCCCTTCAGCTCCTCGGACTGTTCACCATGTTGCTCGCGTGCGCCGCTCCCAGCGGAGACCGGTCGACGCCCGCCACCCACCCGTACATCGGCATGTGGGTCACCGCCGACGGCCGCATTCGCCAGGAACTCCTGCCCGACGGCCGCTACGAAGAGGAACGCGACGGCCGCAAGCGCGCCTACACCGGCCGTTACACCGTGACCGGCACCCACATCGACTACCTCGACGACCTGGGCTTCACCGCCACCGGTGATGTTCGTGACGGCGTGCTCTACCACGAGCACCTGGTGCTCTACCGCGAGAGTTGAACACCACAGCACCAGCACCAACCGCCTGGCGAGCCTTGCACCCCCGCACACCGCGCCCGCAGAAAGGACAAGCCATGCCACGCAACGTGCTGACCTCCACGGCCTGCGCGGTCCTGGCGCTCCTTGTGACCGCCGGGTGCGCCACAACTCCACGACCCTCCACCACCGCCCTCGCACCCCCAGCCGACCGCGTCCCGCCGGAGCTGATCAGGGCGGGGAACCCCGATATGTCAGGCTACCTTGACGTCAAGAAGGCTTGACGTCAAGGTAGCCTGACGAAATACTCGAACCATGTCCACTCCCGACGAGCTTGAACGCCGGTTCACGCTGCTGACCGCAGCCGCGCGCTACGACGCGCTACGCACCCGTGACGCCCTGGCCGCACCGGCCGACGAGGACGACCCCGCGCTCACGCCGCCCGACCCCGACGCGGAGCCCCTGACCCGGGGCGAGGCGCTGGAGCTTCTCGCGCTGGGCGAGGTGATCGCGCGGAAGGCGGGCTACGGACGCCAGCTCTCCGTGCGCTCCGCCCGCCAGGCCGGCGCTTCGTGGTCGCAGATCGGCGCCGCCCTGGGAACCAGCAAACAGGCGGCGTGGGAGGCCCACAACCGATGGATCGACGAACAGGCCGGGGAACGCGACGGTCACTGGGGCTGGGACGAGAACGACGTGGCGGCCGCTCGCGTACTCGCCGGCGACCCCGAAGGCGAGAACACGGGATGAGCGAGCGTGCCGAGACCGCCGTCCGCCCTTTCGTCCTCGACATCGCGCAGGCCGACCTGGACGACCTGACCGACCGCCTGGCCGCGACCAGGTGGCCGGATGAGTCGGCCGGTGCCGACTGGTCCCAGGGCGTGTCGATGGCCTACCTCAAGGAGTTGACCGCATACTGGCGCACCGGCTACGACTGGCGGGAACACGAGGCACATCTCAACCGGTTCCCCCAGTTCACCACCACCATCGACAAGACCAACGTCCACTTCCTGCATATCCGTTCCGTTCGGGACGATGCGCTGCCACTGCTGATCACCCATGGCTGGCCAGGATCCATTGTGGAGTTCCTCGACGTCATCGGACCCCTGACCGACCCCTGGGCTTACGGTGGCGACCCGGCCGACGCCTTCCACCTGGTGATCCCCTCCATTCCGGGATACGGACTGTCCGGTCCGACCCGCGAAGGCGGCTGGGATGTGCACCGGGTCGCCAAGGCCTGGGCCGAGTTGATGTGGCGCCTGGAGTACCCCCGCTACGGCGCGCAAGGCGGCGACTGGGGCCACGCGATCACCCGGGAGCTGGCCGCCATCGACCCTGACCATGTCGTCGGAATCCACCTCAACACCCTGCTCACGCCTCCTCCCAGCGACCCCGCCGAGGTCGCTGGGCTCACCGACGATGACAGGGGGCGGCTTGACCGGCTGGTCGGTGCGGAACCGGAGATGTCGGGCTATGCGAAGATCCAGGGCACCCGGCCGCAGACACTGGCCTACGCGCTCACCGACTCCCCGGTCGGGCAGCTCGCCTGGATCGTCGAGAAGTTCAAGGAGTGGACGGACTGCGTCGACGTGCCCGAGGACGCGGTCTCCCGCGACCGGCTCCTGACCAACGTGATGCTCTACTGGCTCACCGCGACCGCCGGGTCGTCGGCCCGCCATTACTGGGAGGCCTTCCATCCCTCCCGGCCGCCGCGTACCGGGCCGTTGGCGACGCCCACCGCGGTGGCGGTCTTCGCCGCCGACCTGGCCCGCCCCGTCCGGCAGCTCGCCGAACGCGACAACAACATCGTCCACTGGTCGGAGTTCGAGCGAGGCGGCCACTTCGCCGCGATGGAGGAACCCGACCTGTTCACCGACGACGTCCGCGCGTTCTTCCGGCGGTTCCGCTGACGGACTCCGGGACAGGTCCGATTCCAGTGTCTCTGAAAGGTTGGCTGCGGGCGGGCCGGGTGGGCGGACCCGCCCGCGTCACGCACCGTACGGGGTGCCTTCTTCGCACCCATTCGGTACGTCTTCGACGGCACAGCGGTCTGGGCCGGGGAAGGGACGTGGCCGCCGTGCCTGTTCAGGGGCGGCTGCTCCTGGCCGGGGTGGAGGCGAGTGCCCAGCGTTGGGTGATCGCGGTCATCTCGGCCTCGCGCATCTGGGTCTTGAGACTGTCGATGGTCCGGTCGCAGATGATCACAGGCTCGGGAGTGGGCCAGGTGGCGATGGCGTGGAAGAGTCGACTGCCGGTGCCGTACAGGACGGCCCAGCCGGGACAGGTGATCTCCAGCATCGCGGCCTCGGAGCGGGCCTCGTGGTCCCAGGTGTAGTGCGGGACCGAACCGGAGGTCACGCCGTCGCGGTGACGACCGCGAGGGCGGGCAAGACGTCGCCGGATCACGAGATCACCTGCCCGGCGGCCCGCTGCCGCGCCTCCCGTGCGATGGCCTCCTGTCGGTCGGTCTCGGCACGCAGGGCCTCAAGGCTGTCGGCGTCGACCGTCCGTTCGGCTCCGGCGTGAAACGCCAGGGCGCAGAAGGGCTTCTCCCGGCTGGCCCACAGCCGACCGGCGTCACTGAGGATCAGCCGCCAGCCGGGAATGGTGGTGGATTCAGCATCGGTCATTGATTGGACCTCCATCCGATCAAGGGTCCGTCCGGTCGTCGCTGGCGGTGGACAGGCCCGTTTGTGGGTTGGGCGGGAAGGACCGTGCACGTCGTGTAGAGGTTGCCGTCGCACCAGACCACCAACCTCGCTCAGGCCGACCCGAGCGCGACCCCGTGACCGCTGTGGACGTTGGTGAAGATGCCCGTACTCCGCCAGAGCGTTGTGTGGCTCTCGGGCGCACTTTCCGCTGCGGACGGGGGATCTGCGAGTTGTCATGCCGGGCCATGAGGCCAAGTCCACCGGGCAGTGGATGACCGGCGTAAGCGTGTGATGGCCATCGGGGGTGGGAGCCGGTTCGCACCCCGTGTGAAAGCGATCCAGTCGTGATATCGCACAGGGACAGAGGTCCGCCTTGATCGTGATCATATGATTACACTCCGTATGGAGGCTGTCGGTCGACGGGAGGCTGAACGATGAGCGAGCCGAACATTCTGCTTGACTCGCTGCTGGTCGAGGCGGGGATCTCGCACGCCGGACTCGCTGCACGCATCAACGCGACCACCGCGACCGCCCGCCGTTCTACCCGTTACGATCACACCGCCGTCGCCCGCTGGATACGAGACGGCGGTATCCCAAGAGGAGACGTACCAGAGATCATCTGCGAGATCATCGGTACCAGGATCGGGCGGGTCCTGTCCCTCTCCGACATCGGCATGGTCAAGCGGGGGACCGGCCTGGGAGAGGTGGATCTGCCGCAGGCCGTTGATCAGGCCGTCGCTCTCTGGCGAGGAGATCTCGGGAGCAGGGGCTTTCTGGCCGGCGCCACGATGATCGACGGACCGGCGGCCATCGCCCCTGTTTTCGAGTGGGAGAACCCGCCCCATGAGATGGACGTTTCTCGCCGGGGTCCACGTACGGTGAGCATGGAAGACGTTCACACACTCAAGGCTGCGCGCGGACGCTACGAGCAGATGTACCGCCGGGTTGGCGGAGTGCCGGTGCGGCCGCGCATTGTGGCCTTCCTCAACGCCCACGTAACCCCCCTATTGAAGGGAGGGCACGACGACCGCACCGGCCGGGATCTGTTCCGAGCAGCCGGCGGCCTGGTCGCGCTCGCGGGCATCTGCGCCTACGACTCCGACCGGCAGGCACTCTCCCAGCGCTACCTGTTCCATGCGCTGCGGATGGCCAAGGCGTCGGGCAACCTGGCGTTCGGTGGATACGTGGTGGCTTTGCTGGCCAACCAGGCCATGCCGCAGGCGAAGTACAGGTATGTGATCCAGTACGCGGAGACGGCGTTGCGTGGTGCGGGCGGGTATCTGACCCCTGCGCTCGCCACCGACCTGCACACCCTCCAGGCCAAGGCGTACGCACGTATCGGAGATCGGGCAAGTTGCCACGCCCATATGAGCCGAGCGGAGAGCAGTGCAGCCCGGATCAGGCAGAACGACGAGCCGTCCGAGACCGGATACGTCCAGCCGGGCCTGCTGGAATGTCAGCACGCCGAGGCTCTGCGGCGGCTCGGCGACCTCGTGGCGGCCCAGGAATACGCCGAGGAGGCTCTCCGCTCCGTCGACGCCTGCCACCTGCGAGGCCAGGCCCATCGCCTGGCCACCCTGGCTCTTGTACTGGCCGAACGCGGAGACGCGGACCAGGCAGCCGCGACCGCTGAGATGATGCTGGAGCGCGTCGAGGGGATGGAGTCCGAGCGCGTCGCCGAACGCGTTGCCACGGTCACTGCGGCCTTGCGGCCGTTCTCCACGCTAACGGTCCGGGAGTTTCTGGCGCGTGCTGGGCAGCAGGCGCGCGTGCCCTTGTAGCGTGGTGTCGAGATCAGGAATCCACGCTGGGAGCACGCCGCATGCGCTGGCAGGTCCACTCTGAAGAACCGCTCTACAAAGACCAGTGGCTTGATATCCGGGTGGCGGACGTGGAACTTCCCAACGGCAGGCACCTCGACCACCGGATCATTCGTACGGCACCGGGGGCCGGGGTCGTCGTCACCGATGACGAGCGACGGGTGCTGCTGATCTGGCGGCACCGGTTCATCACCGACTCGTGGGGCTGGGAGATCCCCATCGGCAAGATCGAAGAGGGCGAGGAGCCGATAACGGCCGCCGCGCGGGAGGTTGAGGAGGAGACCGGCTGGCGGCCAGGACCGCTGCGCCCGCTGCTCTACACCCAGCCGACCAACGGTCTGTCCGATTCCGCGCATCACATCTTCCGTGCTGACGGCGCCACGTACATCGGCCCGCCGACCGAGGAGTGGGAGGCCGAGCGCATCGAGTGGGTGCCACTCGCCGACATTCGCCGATTGATCGACAAGCGCGACATCGTCAGTGGCACCAGCATGGCCGCCTTGTTGTACACCCTCACTGACCTGTAGCCGCAAAAACCCGTGCGTGACCATGGGGAAGACTGCTGGGCCGGCCCTTGACAGTGGGATTTCCGGGGGTCACGCTGTTGCGTATAGCGCTGCTTGTTCTGCTTTACGAAACCGGGGTTTGTTGCGATGATCCCTGTCTGCCCCCTCGCGGCCCTTCCTCCGGGTGAGGCCCATCGGCTCGACGTCGACCCGCCCATCGCTGTCTTCCACACCGAGGACGGCGAGATCTACGCCGTGGACGACACCTGCACCCACCAGGACGCCTCGCTCTCCGACGGGTGGCTGGAGGGGTGTGAGATCGAGTGCCCCCTGCACGCGTCGAGCTTCGACCTGCGGACGGGACGGCCGACCACCCTTCCCGCCAAGCTGCCGCTGCGCACCCACCGGGTGGTGGTCTCCGACGACACCGTCTACGTGGTGCCCTCCGAGGAGCCGCCGAACCTGCCGCCCGGCGTGCGCGCGGGTACGGCATGACGCCGATGGCCGTCGCCTCGCCGGCGCCGCCGACCCGCGTACCGTGCGGCGGGGAGTCCGCCGGGAAACCGGTGTCGCGCCGTGCCCCGTCGACACGGCACACCAAGGAGCGATCGTGACCGCGAGAAGCCTGCCGCCCAGCGTGATCGCCACCCTGCCCGGCGGCTACTACACCGACGAGAACGTCTTCGCCCTGGAGCAGGCCCGCGTCTTCGAGTCGATGTGGTTCTGCGTCGCTCGCGCCTCCGATCTGGGAAAGCCGGGGGCCTTCAGAACCGTCCAGGTGGGCCGGGAGAGCGTCCTGGTCACCCGGGCCAGGGACGGCTCGATCCGGGCCTTCCTCAACGTGTGCCGTCACCGCGGCGCCCGGATCCGCACCGAGGAGTCCGGCGAGGTCAAGCGGGCCTTCCAGTGTCCGTACCATGCCTGGACCTACGACCTCGAGGGCAGGCTGATCGCCGCGCCGAACCTGACGAAGATGCCCGACCTCGACCGGGTCGAGTACGGGCTGGTCAACGTGGCCGTGCGCGAGTGGATCGGGTACGTGTGGGTCTGCCTGGCCGACGAGCCGCCGTCGTTCGAGGCGGACGTGATCGGCGAGGCGACGGCCCGGCTGGGCGACGAGCGGGCCATCGAGAGCTACGACATCGCCAACCTGGCGGTGGGCCGCAGGATCGTCTACGACGTGCGGGCGAACTGGAAGCTCATCGTGGAGAACTTCATGGAGTGCTACCACTGCGCCACCATCCACCCCGAGCTCACCGAGGTGTTGCCGGAGTTCGCCGACGGGTACGCGGCGCAGTCCTTCGTAGGGCACGGGGCGGAGTTCGGCGAGGAGGTCCAGGGGTTCACCGTCGACGGCTCGGCGGGGGTGGACCGCATCCCCGGAGTCGGCGAGGAGCAGGACCGTCGCTACTACGCGATCACCATCAAGCCGCAGGTCTTCGTCAACCTGGTGCCCGACCACGTGATCCTGCACCGGATGTTCCCGCTGGCGGCCGACCGGACGATCGTGGAGTGCGACTGGCTCTTCCTCAAGGACGTCGTGGACGCGGGCACCGATCTCGGCCCGTCCGTGGAGCTCTTCCACCGGGTCAACGAGCAGGACTTCGCAGCCTGTGAGAGGTGCCAGCCCGCGATGAACTCCCGCGCGTACGCCCGGGGCGGGGTCCTGGTGCCCAGCGAGCACCACATCGGAGCCTTCCACGACTGGGTGATCGGCAAGCTGGGGACCGGGTCCGGCTGACGGCGGGGAGGCACCTATAGTGTGCCCGACCCGCAATTCACGGGGTCAGGGTGAGGGAAGGAGACGCGAGGATGGCCAGGAAGGCTCCGCGCGACGACGTCAACGAGGACGGCATTGAGATCGGGCCTCCCAAGGAGTGGGCAGCGGGCATACCGGGGGTGACTCGATCGCTACTGACCGCCAACGCCCAGATGGGCGTCGGCCGCACCCTTCTCACCCTGGCCGGGGTCAACCAGAAGGAAGGCTTCGACTGCCCGGGCTGCGCCTGGCCCGAGGGCGAGCACCGCAGCCCGTTCGAGTTCTGCGAGAACGGCGCGAAGGCGGTGGCCGAGGAGGCTACGGTCCGCAGGGTCACCCGTGACTTCTTCGCCCGGCACACCGTCGACGACCTGGCCGGGCACACCGAATACTGGCTGGGCCAGCAGGGGCGGCTCACCGAGCCGATGCACAAGCCCGAGGGCTCCGACCGCTACGTGCCGGTGAGCTGGGATGACGCGTTCTCCCTGATCGCGCGAGAGCTGCGCGCGCTGGACAGCCCGGACGAGGCGCTCTTCTACACCTCGGGGCGCACCTCGAACGAGGCCGCGTTCGCCTACCAGCTCCTGGTGCGCAGGTTCGGTACCAACAACCTGCCCGACTGCTCCAACATGTGCCACGAGTCCAGCGGCTCGGCGCTCAACGAGACCTTGGGCATCGGCAAGGGCACGGTCTCGCTGGAGGACCTGTACCGGGCCGACCTGATCTTCGTGGTCGGTCAGAACCCCGGCACCAACCACCCGCGCATGCTCTCGGCGTTGGAACGGGCCAAGCGTGAAGGCGCCCGGATCGTCGCGGTCAACCCGCTGCCCGAGGCCGGACTGCTCCGCTTCAAGAACCCGCAGCGGCCGTCGGGGTTGGTGGGCAAGGGTACGACGCTGTCCGATCGGTTCCTGCAGATCCGGCTCAACGGTGACCTCGCGCTCTTCAAGGCGATGTCGCTGCTGCTGCTCGAAGCCGAGGAGGCCGCCCCCGGCACCGTGATCGACCGCGACTTCGTCGAGGCGCACACCCACGGCTTCGACGAATGGGCCGAGGACCTGCGTTCCCTGGACTGGGCGGAGGTCGAGGAGGCGACCGGGCTGGACCGCCCGGCCATCGAGGAGGCCGTACGGGAGGTGCTGGGCGCGAAGTCGGTGATCGTGTGCTGGGCGATGGGGCTCACCCAGCACAAGAACTCCGTCGCCACCATCAGGGAGGTCGTCAACTTCCTGCTGCTCCGCGGCAACGTGGGCCGCGCGGGCGCGGGGGTCTGCCCGGTCAGGGGCCACTCCAACGTCCAGGGCGACCGCACCATGGGCATCTACGAGAAACCGCCGGCCCGGTTCCTGGACGCGCTGCGCGACGAGTTCGGCTTCGAGCCGCCCCGCGAGCACGGCTTCGACACCGTGGAGGCGATCAGGGCGCTCCGCTCCGAGCAGGCGAAGGTCTTCATCGCGATGGGCGGCAACTTCGTGTCCGCCACCCCCGACACGGCGGCGACCGAGGAGGCGATGCGCCGGGCCAGGCTGACGGTGCAGGTCTCCACCAAGCTGAACCGCTCGCACGCCGTGTGCGGGCGTGAGGCGCTCATCCTCCCCACGCTGGGGCGCACCGAACGTGACGGCGATCGTTTCGTCACGGTCGAGGACTCCATGGGCATGGTGCACGCCTCGCGGGGCAAGCTGCGGCCCGCCTCCGACGACCTGCTCTCCGAGGTGGAGATCGTCTGCCGGCTGGCCGTGGAGCTGTTCGGCGACGACCCGCACGTGCCGTGGCAGGAGTTCGCGGCCGACTACGACGCGATCCGCGACCGCGTCTCCCGGGTGGTGCCCGGGTTCGACGACTTCAACATCCGGGTCCGCGCTCCCGGCGGCTTCGCGCTGCCCAACGCGCCCCGCGACGAGCGCCGCTTCCCGACCGCGACGGGCAAGGCCAACTTCACGGTCAACGACCTGGAGGTGTTGCGGGTGCCGCCGGGGCGGCTGCTGCTCCAGACGGTCCGCAGCCACGACCAGTACAACACCACGATCTACGGCATGGACGACCGCTACCGGGGCGTGCGCAACGGCCGCCGGGTGGTCTTCGTGCACGCCGACGACCTGGCCGAGCGGGATCTGGCCGACGGGGACATGGTGGACCTGGTCAGCGAGTGGCCCGACGGGGAGCGCAGGGCGGAGTCCTTCCGCGCGGTCGCCTACCCGACCGCGCGCGGCTGCTGCGCCGCGTACTTCCCGGAGACCAACGTGCTCGTGCCCCTCGACTCGGTCGCGGAGACCTCCAACACCCCCACCTCCAAGAGCGTGGTGGTCAGGCTCGTCCGGCGTACCCCAGGCGATGGCTGATGTCGCGGGCTCCGGCGATCACGAGCGGTGCCAGCTCGTGCAGCCGGTCCTCGCCGAAGCGGTACGCGGGGCCTGACGCGCTGACCGCGGCGACGATCTCACCGTCGTAGGAGCGGATGGGCGCGGCGATGGCGTTCAGGCCGATCTCGTACTCCTCGACGGTGACCGCGTAACCCCGCTCGCGGGCCTGGAGAAGCTGCTTCTCCAGGGCGGCGGCGGAGGTGATCGTGCTCGGGGTGTAGCGCTCCAGGCCGGCCGCGGTGAGCAGCCGGGTCCGGTGCGCCTCGTCGAGGTAGGCCAGCAGGACTTTCCCGCTGGAGGTGGCGTGCAGCGGGGTGAGCTGGCCGACCCAGTTGTGCGTGGTGACCGCCGCGGGCCCGCGTACCTGGTCCAGGTTGACCGCGTAGTGGGAGCGCAGCACCGCCAGGTTGACCGTCTCGCCGAGTTCCTCGGCGAGACGGCGGCAGACCGGGCGGCTCTGCTGGGTCAGGTCGAGCCGGGAGGCCACCCCGCCCGCGAGGCGGATGAGGCCGAAGCTGAGGCGATATTTTCCCCGGTCCTCCGCCTGCTCGACCAGGCCGCGCGCCTCCAGCGCGCCCAGCAGCCGGAACGCCGTCGACTTGTGCACCGATATCTCCTGGGCTATCTCGCTCACCCCGGCCTCGCGGCGCTCGGCGAGGATCTCCAGGATGGTGATGGCCCGGTCGACGGACTGGACTCCACCGCTGCTGTCGGTGCGACCGCCGAGAGGATCGTTGCCCATAGCGCAACTGTAGGTGCTGGAAAGGGAACGAACGTCATCGGGGACGACAATATCCGTTGCGAATAGTGCACCTTATTGCGCCATTAGCTACAATTTCGAACACTGTTCCTGCTTGAGCGAGGCGAGGCGGACATGTACGACTTTGTCATCGTTGGAGGTGGCTCGGCCGGAAGCGCCCTCGCCAACCGGCTCTCCGCCGACCCCGCCAACCGGGTGCTGGTGCTGGAGGCGGGTCGCCCGGACTACCCGTGGGACGTCTTCATCCACATGCCGGCCGCGCTGCCCTTCCCCATCGGGAACCGCCTCTACGACTGGAAGTACGCCTCCGAGCCCGAGCCGCACATGAACGGCCGCCGCATTTACCACGCCCGGGGCAAGGTGCTGGGTGGCTCAAGCAGCATCAACGGCATGATCTTCCAGCGGGGCAACCCGCTGGACTACCAGCGCTGGGGCGCCGACCCCGGCATGGAGACCTGGGACTTCGCCCACTGCCTGCCGTATTTCAAGCGCATGGAGAACTGCCTGGCCGCCGACCCCGCCGACCAGATGCGCGGGCGGGGCGGGCCCCTCGTGCTGGAACGCGGACCGGTGCGCAATCCGCTGTTCGGGGCCTTCTTCGAGGCGGTGCAGCAGGCCGGATACCCGCTGACCGACGACGTCAACGGCTACCGCCAGGAGGGCTTCGCCCGGTTCGATCGCAACATCAGCAGGGGGCGCCGGTTGTCCGCCGCCCGCGCCTATCTGCACCCGGTCGCGAAGCGCCCCAACCTGGAGGTCAGAACGCGGGCGTTCGTCACCGGAATCCTCTTCGAGGGAAAGCGCGCCGTCGGCGTCGAGTACGACGGCCGGACGGTCCGCGCGGGCGAGGTCATCCTCTGCGGCGGCGCGATCAACTCACCGCAGCTGCTCCAGCTCTCCGGGGTGGGCGACGCCGCCGAGCTGGGCGCCCTCGGCGTCGACGTCGTGCACGACCTGCCGGGCGTCGGCGAGAACCTCCAGGACCACCTGGAGGTCTACATCCAGTACGGCTGCAGGCGGCCGGTCTCCATGCAGCCCGCGATGAAGTGGCGCAACCGGCCGTGGATCGGCGCACGCTGGCTGTTCGCGCGGAGTGGTCCCGGTGCGACCAACCACTTCGAGGCGGGCGGCTTCACCCGGAGCAACGACGATGTCGACTACCCCAACCTGATGTTCCACTTCCTGCCCATCGCGGTCCGCTACGACGGCTCGGCTCCGGCGGGCGGGCACGGCTACCAGGTGCACATCGGGCCGATGTACTCGGACTCCCGAGGCTCGGTGAAGATCAGGAGCACCGACCCCCGGGTCCACCCGGCGCTCCGTTTCAACTACCTGTCCACCGCGCAGGACCGGCGCGAGTGGGTGGAGGCGGTCCGCGTCGCCCGAGACATCCTCAACCAGCCGGCCATGGACGAGTTCAACGCGGGGGAGCTGTCGCCGGGGCCCGGGGTCGAGACCGACGAGGAGATCCTCGACTGGGTGGCCAGGGACGGCGAGACCGCGCTGCACCCCTCGTGCACCGCGCGGATGGGCGTCGACGACATGTCCGTGGTGGACCCGCTCTCCATGCGGGTGCACGGCCTCGAGGGACTGCGTGTGGTGGACGCCTCGGTGATGCCGTACGTGACCAACGGCAACATCTACGCGCCGGTCATGATGGTGGCGGAGAAGGCGGCGGACCTGATCCTGGGCAACACCCCGCTCGCCGCCGAGCACGTCGACTTCTACCGGCATCGCGACGGCTCCGCCCGCTGACCGTAAGCCCGTTCGGTCCGCTTTCACCTGGCATGTCGGACTCTCGCTGGGGTGCCGCTCGCCCGCGCCCTGAAGAAGTCGTTCGGGTAGCCGGCCGTCGCGCCCGTTCACCGATCAGGTAATGGCGGGGGTGGGTTTCTTACGATTGGGCTGGCATGGTAACGAAGCTCGTAAAGCCTTGACTGAGTGAAGGAAAAGGGTCGATTCTGTTCCTCGCTAAGCGTTCCGATGCGCCATACGCAACGAGCTACGCGATGACCGGAAGGATGTCCCTTCGTGTCAGATCTCCACCTCGACGGCGACAGGAGAGATCTCGTCGCGGAGGATCAGCGGGCCGTCCTCGACGTGCGCGGTCTCTGGAAGGTCTTCGGCCCGCGTGCCGGCAAGGTCGTCGGAACCCCGCTCCAGGAGCTCTCGCGAAGCGAGCTGAGGGCCAGGACGGGCTGTGTGACCGCGATCCGCGACGTCTCCTTCACCGTGCGGCCCCAGGAGGTCTTCGTCGTCATGGGCCTGTCCGGCTCGGGCAAGTCCACCCTCGTACGCTGCCTGACCCGGCTCGTCGAGCCGACGGCCGGTGAGGTGCTGTTCGACGGTGCGGACATCCGCAAGGCCGGTGACAGGCAGCTGCGCGAGCTGCGCCGCCACCGCTTCGCCATGGTCTTCCAGAACTTCGGGCTGCTGCCGCACCGGCGGGTCCTGGACAACGTGGCCTACGGGCTGGAGATCCGCGGGACCCGGAAGGAGGCCCGCTACGAGCGGGCCAGGCAGATGGTCGAGCTCGTCGGGCTCTCCGGCTCCGAGGACTCCTACCCCGACCAGCTCTCCGGCGGCATGCAGCAGCGCGTCGGGCTGGCCAGGGCACTCGCGGTGGATCCCGACGTGCTCTTCTTCGACGAGCCGTTCTCCGCGCTCGACCCGCTGATCAGGCGGGACATGCAGAACGAGGTCATCCGGCTGCACCGCGAGGTGGGCAAGACGATGATCTTCATCACGCACGACCTGAGCGAGGCGCTCAAGCTCGGCGACCGCATCCTCATCATGCGCGACGGCGAGCTCGTCCAGCTGGGCACGCCTGAGGAGGTCGTCGGGGCGCCCGTGGACGACTACGTGCGCGAGTTCGTCAGGGACGTGCCCCGCTCGCACGTGCTCACCACCCGCTGGATCGCGCGCCCACCCCGGCCGGACGAGCCCCTGGACGGGCCACAGGTCGGGCCGGACGTCGTGGTGCGCGACGCCGTGCACACGGTCCTGCGCGCGACGAGCCCGGTCAGGGTCGTCGACGGTGGCGAGCTGCTGGGCGTCATCACCGCGGAGGAACTCCTGGGAGTACTCACCGAACCCTCTCCCGACGAGACCCCCGCGGCACCCCCGCGGGAGACCCCCGCGGTGCTCACCGAGGAGACTTCCGGCAGGCCCGCCGCGCCGGCCAGGTCAGGGGAGCAGGGGTGACGGCCACCCGGGCCACCCCTGCCGGTGGTCTGCGGCGCCTGCCCGCCTGGCCGCGCCGCTACCTGCTGGCCGCCGTCGTCGCGGCCTGGGTGCTGGTCTGGGTGTTCGTCCAGGGGCGCGACACCTTCCAGCTCGGCGGCGCGGAGCTGACGCCGCTGCACGTGCGGATCAACGAGGCGAGCGAGGTCGTCGACAACAGCAGGAACGACAGTCCGTTCTTCCTGTACTTCGTCAACTACATCCGGCTCTTCCTCGACGAGGCCGTCACGTTCGTCCAGGCGCTGATCAGCCGGCCGTCCTTCGGGCGGCCACTGCCGGTCATCGGCTGGCTGGGCGTGGTCACCGTCGCCACGGCGGTCGCGCTGCTCTGGGGCAACCTCAGGGTCGCGGTGCTGACCGCGGCCGGTTTCGCCTCCTTCGGCCTGCTGGGCCTGTGGGAGGAGAGCATGGACACCCTCGCCCTCACCCTGGCCGCGGTCGTGATCTCGCTGCTGATCGGCATCCCGCTCGGCGTCTGGGCCGGGGTGAACGACCGGTTCAACCGCCTGGTCACTCCGGTGCTCGACTTCATGCAGACGATGCCGACGTTCGTCTACCTCGCGCCGCTCACCCTGTTCTTCCTCATCGGCCCGGCGAGCGCCACCGTGGCGACGGTCATCTACGCCGCACCGCCCGCGATCCGCATCACCGCGCACGGCATCCGCGAGGTGCGCCCCGCGATCCTGGAGGCCGGCACCTCGCTGGGCTCCACCGCCTGGCAGCTGCTGAGCAAGGTACGGCTGCCGCTGGCCAAGCGGACCATCATCGTCGGTGTCAACCAGACCATCATGGCCGCGCTCTGCATGGTCACCATCGCCGCGCTGATCGACGCCCCGGGGCTGGGCAAGACGGTCATCAAGGCGCTGGAGACCCTCGACGTCGGCAGCGCCTTCAACGCGGGCCTGGCCATCGTCATCATGGCCATCGTGCTCGACCGGGTCACCTCCGCCGTCGGCAGGCGCGTCGAGACCCGGTACCGGGCCGGCCGCTCGCGGGGGCCCGGCCGCCGCCGTGCCGGGATCGGCGCCGTCCTGGCGGGCACCGGCGTGCTGGTCTATCTCTCCCACACCTACGTGTGGGCCGCGGAGTTCCCGAGCGAGGCGAACCTGGGGCCGTACGTCCGCCGGGGCGTCGACGCGGCGACCCTGTGGGTGCAGGACAACCTGGCGGCCTACACCGGCGCGTTCAAGAACGCCGTCTCCTACGGCCTGCTCAACCCGTTCGAGGCGCTGCTCACCGACTCGCCGTGGTGGCTGGTCGCCGCGGTGGTGATCGCGTTCGCCGCCATCCTGGCGAACGTCAGGGTCGTGCTGGTCATCGCGGCCTGCCTTGCCCTGCTCGTGCTGCTCGGCCTGTGGCAGGACAGCATGGTGACGCTGGCCTCGACGCTCGTGGCCACGGTCCTGGTGATGATCCTCGGGGTGGCGTTCGGCGTCTGGATGGGGCGCAGCGACCGCGTCGACCAGCTGGTGCGGCCCGTCCTGGACGCCGGGCAGACCATGCCGCCGTTCGTCTACCTGGTGCCGATCCTCGGCCTGTTCGGCGCGACCCGGGTCACCGCGATCATCGCCGCGGTCGTCTACGCCGCGCCGGTCGCGATCAAGCTCACCGCGGACGGCATCCGCGGCGTCTCCCCGAGCGCGGTGGAGGCCGCCACGGCGGCGGGCTCGAACACCTGGCAGCTCATCACCAAGGTGCAGCTGCCGATGGCACGCAGCGCGGTGACCCTCGCAGCGAGCCAGGGACTCATCTACGTGCTGGCCATGGTCGTCGTCGGTGGCCTGGTCGGCGCGGGCGCGCTCGGCTACGACGTGGTGGCGGGCTTCTCCCAGCTGCAGTTACGAGGCAAGGGGCTCGCGGCGGGCGTGGCGATCGTGGTACTCGGGATCATGCTGGAGCGCATCACCAGGACGGCGGCGCGGCGGGCGGACGCCGAGGCGCACGGCGTCCACTGAACACGACGGACAGCGATCCCGTCGCCCCGACACGGTGGCGGGCGGACTCGTATACAGGAGGACCTGTGGTGACAGTTTCGAGGATCGGGCGACCACGGGCGGTGGCGCTCCTGGTGGCCGGTGGCCTCCTCGTCTCCGCGTGCGGCGGGGCGAAGGTCGGCGAGAGCAGCGAGGGCACAGCCGCCCCCGCCGCCTCCGGCGCGGAGGGTAAGAAGCCCTGCGGCGCGGTCAACATCGCCATCAACCCGTGGGTCGGGTACGAGGCGACCGCGGCGGTCATCGCCCACGTGGCCGAGAAGGAGCTCGGCTGCGCGGTCACCAAGAAGGACCTCAAGGAGGAGGTCGCCTGGCAGGGGTTCGCCACCGGTCAGGTCGACGCCATCGTGGAGAACTGGGCGCACGACGACCTGAAGAAGAAGTACATCGAGGAGCAGAAGGTCGCCGTCGCGGCGGGTTCGACGGGCAACAAGGGAGTCATCGGCTGGTACGTGCCGCCGTGGATGGCCGAGAAGTACCCCGACATCACCGACTGGAAGAACCTCAACAAGTACGCCGAGCTGTTCAAGACCTCGGAGTCGGGTGGCAAGGGGCAACTGCTCGACGGCGACCCGTCCTTCGTGACCAACGACGCGGCCCTGGTGAAGAACCTGAAGCTGGACTACAAGGTCGTCTACGCGGGCAGCGAGGCGGCGCTCATCACCGGCTTCCGGAAGGCCGAGAAGGAGAAGACCCCGCTGCTCGGCTACTTCTACGAGCCGCAGTGGTTCCTGGCGGAGGTCAAGCTCGTCAAGGTCAACCTGCCCGAGTACACCGAGGGCTGCGACGCCGATGCCGAGAAGGTGGCCTGCGACTACCCGCTCTACGACCTCGACAAGATCGTGAGCAAGAAGTTCGCCGACTCCGGCAGCCCGGCGTACGAGCTGGTCAAGAACTTCTCCTGGACGAACGAGGACCAGAACCTGGTGGCCAAGTACATCTCCGAGGACAAGATGACGGCCGAGGAGGCCGCGGAGAAGTGGGTCGGCGACAATCCCGACAAGGTGAAGGCCTGGCTCCCCACCGGCTGAGCGGGCGGCGGTCCCGGCGGCTCGACGGCCCACCCGCACCGGGCGACACCGGCGACAGGGATCGGTGCCGGCGGAGTGCGACAGGCATCGGGCGCCGCGCGAAGTGACATGGCGAGGCGTCACGCGGAGCGGCGCGGATCGGGCACGGCGCGGACGGCGACAGCGTCCGCGGCGTGCTCCGATGCCGTGCCCGGACCCTTCACCGGCGGGTACGGCCCGTTCTTGACAGCGCCACCCGCAAAGGGAGAATCTGTTGCGGGAAGCGCACCGCGTTCCGGACTGTGCAACGACGGAGGTGTGTATGGCGGGCCAACGCGTTGTCATCATCGGAGCAGGTGTCGTCGGGGCGGCCCTGGCCGACGAGCTCTCGGCGAAGGGCTGGGACGACATCACGGTCGTCGACCAGGGCGCCGTGCCCGCCACCGGAGGGTCGTCCTCCCACGCGCCGGGGCTGGTGTTCCAGACCAACCCGTCCAAGACCATGACCGAGCTGGCCCGCTACACGGTCGAAAAGCTCGTCGCGCTCGACTGCTTCCTCCAGGTGGGCGGCCTGGAGGTGGCCACCACGCCCGAGAGGCTCGCCGAACTGCACCGCCGCCACGGCTGGGCCACCGCCTGGGGGGTCGAGGCGCGCCTGCTCACCCCCGAGGAGTGCGTGGAGCGCCACTCCCTGCTCGACAAGGCCAGGGTCCTCGGCGGGCTGTTCGTCCCGACCGACGGCCTGGCCAGGGCCGTCCGCGCCGTCGAGGTCCAGCTGGAGCGAGCACGGGAGCGGGGCGTGCGCGTGCTGGACCGGCACGAGGTGCGAGACATCCGGGTCGAGGACGACCGGGTGGCGGCCGTCGTCACCGACCGGGGTGAGATCCCCGCCGACCTCGTGGTCTGCTGCGCCGGCATCTGGGGCCCCAAGATCGCGGGCATGGTCGGCATGGCGTTGCCGCTGACCCCGCTGGCCCACCAGCTCGCCTGGACCGGCCCCGTCCCCGCCCTCAGCGGGCAGAGCGCGGAGGCCGTCCGGCCGATCCTGCGCCACCAGGACGCCGACCTGTACTACCGGGAGCGGTTCGAGCGGCTCGGCATCGGCTACTACGGTCACCGCCCGATGCCGATCGCCCCGGAGGAGATCCTCCCGGTCGCCGACGCCGAGGTCATGCCCTCGGTGCTGCCGTTCACCGGCGACGACTTCGCCCCCGCCTGGGCCGAGACGCGGGCGCTGCTGCCCGCCACCGAGCAGGCAGCGCTCGAAGAGGGCATCAACGGCCTGTTCTCCTTCACCACCGACAACATGCCGCTGCTCGGCCGGTCGCGCGACGTGCGAGGCTTCTGGGTGGCCGAGGCCGTGTGGGTCACCCACTCGGCGGGGGTGGGCCGGGCCATGGCCGAATGGCTGGCCGACGGCCACTGCTCCTCCTTCGACCTGCACGAGTGCGACGTCAACCGGTTCGAGGCCCACCAGCTGGCCCCCGAGTACGTGCGCACCCGCGACTGCCAGAACTTCGTCGAGGTCTACGACATCATCCACCCGCTCCAGCCGGCCGAGAACCTGCGCCCGCTGCGCACCAGCCCCTTCCACGCCCGCCAGCGCGAGCTGGGCGCGTACTTCCTGGAGGCCACCGGCTGGGAGCGCCCCCAGTGGTACGAGGCCAACGTCTCCCTGCTCGAAGGCCGCGACATCCCCCGGCCGAACGACTGGGCCGCCCGTTACTGGTCACCGATCGTCGGCGCCGAGGCCCAGGCCTCGCGCGAGGCCGTCGCGCTCTACGACATGAGCGCGCTCAAGCGGATCGAGGTCGCGGGCCGGGGGGCCGCCGCCTTCCTCCAGCGGATCTCCACCGGCGACGTCGACAAGTCCGTCGGCTCTGTCACGTACTGCCTGCTGCTCGACCACGACGGCGGTATCCGCAGCGACATCACCGTGGCCAGGCTGGGCCGCGACCTGTTCCAGGTCGGCGCCAACGGCAACCTCGACCTCGACTGGCTCCACCGTCACCTGCCCGCCGACGGATCGGTCACCGTCACCGACGTCACGCCGGGCACCTGCTGCGTCGGGGTCTGGGGCCCGCGGGCCCGCGACGTCGTGGCCCCGCTGGCCGGTCCCGGGTTCGGTCCCGGTGGCTTCCGCTACTTCCGCGGCGCGCGTGCCCACGTCGGCACCGTGCCCGTCACCGCGCTGCGGCTCTCCTACATCGGGGAGCTGGGCTGGGAGCTCTACACGACCGCCGACATGGGCGCCAAGCTGTGGGACACCCTCTGGGAGGCCGGCCAGGCGCACGGGATCATCGCCGGGGGCCGGGGCGCCTTCAACAGCCTGCGGCTGGAGAAGGGCTACCGTTCCTTCGGCACCGACATGACCTACGAGCACGACCCCTACGAGGCCGGCCTCGGCTTCGCCGTGCGCAAGGCCGACAGGGGTGACTTCATCGGCCGCGCGGCCCTGGCCGAGCGCGGCGCGGCGACCCGGCGCCGGCTGACCTGCCTCACCGTCGACGACCCCGCGGCCGTCGTCATGGGCAAGGAGCCGGTGTACGACGGCGCGTCCTGCGCCGGATACGTCACCAGCGCCGCCTACGGCTACACGATAGGCAGGGGCATCGCCTACGCCTGGCTGCCCGCCGAGCTGTCCGTGCCGGGGCGAGAGCTGCACATCGGCTACTTCGACCGGCGGGTGAGTGCCGTCGTCGCCGAGGAGCCGCTCTACGACCCGGCGATGGAGCGGCTGCGTGGTTAGTGCGCCGACCGGGAACTCTCCGGCGCTCGAACGCGACGGGGCATGCCTGCAACGCCGCTGGGACCAGGGCCACCGAGGTCGCGCTCGCCCTGGAAGACCTCTCGGGCATTCGGGAGCCGGTCACGGTTCGCAAGGCTCAGCGTGCCGACCTGCACTCCTGGGGTTTCCACCAGCTACGGACGTTCGTGACGTACAAGGCCGCCCTGGCCGGGGTAGCGGTGCGGTTGGTGGATCCGCGTAACACCTCCCGCACCTGCCCTGGGTGCGGTCACATCGACAGGCGGAATCGTCCTACCCGGGATGAGTTTCGGTGTGTTTCGTGCGGGCTCGTCGGCCCGGTGGATTACTTCGCGGCGATCAATATCGGTCGCCGGGCAGTGCGTCACGCCGCCGACGACGCGGCCTGAACCGTACCTGCCAGGTACGGCGAGAAGCTGACAACGTCGGAGTCACACCGCCGTCATCCTGCATCATGTGACTCACCGTCACCACCGATTTCACGCCAGAGCTGTTTACTGGTCAGGCCCGGTCCGCCTCACCCGTTCAGGGAAGCGTGACGAACTTTCCGAGGAAAGCCCGGGCCGAAGGGGTGTCCAGGCGGTAGTTGTAGTTGGTCGCCCTGCACGCTTCGTCGTCTCCGCTGATCGTCGTGGCCACGAGCAGGTCCGAGGTGGACCCTCCCAGGAAGTTCGGGCCGCCCGAGTCGCCGAAGCAGGTTCCGCCGTCGCCTTTGGAGGAATTCGGTGATAGTTCAAGCCATCTGCGGGTGAGGTTCTCAAAGGAGATGGATGTCTGGTTGCGGGTGTCGGTGTAGGTCAGCCGCGCCCCGTGCTTCCCCTTGGTCGAGGCGCCGTACCCGACCGGGGTGAATCGCGTCGCCTTCAGGTCGCTGCCGGCTTCGAGGCGGTTGAGCAGACCCTCGGTGGGCAGCCTGGCGGGCTTGATGTCCGGGACGGCCGTGTCGAAGGCGACGACGGCCAGGTCATGAAGGGCGGACTCGTCTTTGTATCGCGAGTCGAGGACGTAGCGGCCGGTGTAGACCTTGTCCCCGGGCCGGTAGTGGCTGGAGAACGAGACCCGAGCGGTCTTCTGCCCCGGTTCCGCGCAGTGGGCGGCGGTGAGGAAGACGGTCGGCGAGATGAGCGTGCCGGTGCAGTAGGACCACGTGTCATCGCCGTTCGGTTTGTCGCCGATGACGGCTCCCACCTGCGGGTGGGCTGTCAAGTCGGGCGAGCCGTTCGTGATGGCCCACGCGGGGGACATGGCGGTCGCGATCAGCGTGACAGGAATCATGACAAAAGGTATAAAACGCACAGGGGAACTGTAGCCACTCGAGGGTTGTACTTGACACAAAGCGCGAAGAGATCTACTCGACGCTTGCCGAGCCGCCGTCGGCGGAGCCGTCCCGGTGCTGCTGGACGGGGGTGTCCGGCGCGGCCTGGGTGATCTTTCCGATACGCCAGGGATCGAGGCTCACCCGGCGTAGGGCCTTGAATGTGACGGTGAGCAGGGCGTTCGCCCGTTCGCCGACTCCTCGCAGGCCGCGGAGCAGCTTGTTGTAGGTGTGCTGGTCATGGTCGAGTTTGGGCTGGCCGGCCTTCTTCTTGATCGGGTCGACAGAACCAGCTACAAAGCCACAATCAACATCGACATCCTGACCACCCGCACCCCTTGACACTGAACACCCGCCCCTAACTACACGGCGTTGTGGCTAGTGTCCTGCGCCTGAAATTCATCGGCAATATCTAGCAAGGGATTCGAGGATCTCTTCCGCGGTCTTCTTCCACACGAACGGCCGCGGGTTGTCATTCCATTGGTCGATCCAGGTGC
>NZ_JBEXGU010000125.1:0-27930 GCF_040607515.1 Streptosporangium sp. NPDC005286
GCTTCACTGTCCCGCACACTGCCCCCCGGCGAAGAATGGTTCGCAACGTCGTCCCATAGTCGCTGGAAACCCGGCTCCGCCTCGTCACTCGTGCGACGGATTTCGGCTCAGCCAAAAATGGGGGACACTCTCCGTCCCCCCGTCAACTTCAAGTGTTCTCACGAATGAACAGTTGTGAGAGTCATGCGAGCAGTACCAGGAGCGCGTAGTCGCTGGAAACCCGGCTCCGCCTTGTCACTCGTGCGACGGATTTCGGCTCAGCCAAAAATGGGGGACACTCTCCGTCCCCCCGTCAACTTCAAGTGTTCTCACGAATGAACAGTTGTGAGAGTCATGCGAGCAGTACCAGGAGCGCGACACCGCCGAGCGATGCACCAACAAGATCAAGGACTGGCGGGGGCTCGCCACCCGCTACGACAGGACACCCGCCGGTTACCTCGCCGGCCTCCACCTACGGGGCGCCCTGATCTGGACCCGCAGCCTCCAAATCGCCCCATGAGCTCAACCGGGAACAGGCCCTGGCGCGAAAGCGCCCGGCCTGACGCGAACACGCCCGACCGGCGCGCCTCGCCCCGGCCGGCGCGAAAGCCCCACAGCCGACACCGTGCCCCGGTCGGCGCGACAGCGCCCCGGCCTCCGGCCCCCGGCCGGCGTCAGGCGGTGATGCGGTCGATCACCAGGGGGAGCAGGTCCGGATCGGCGCTCTCCCCGACGGTGTAGGTGCCCTCCAGCGCGGCGAGCGCCCGCTCGAAGCGGAAGGTCTCGTCCGCGTGCAGCGTCATCAGCGGCTGCCCCGCGCGGACGGGGTCCCCCGGCTTGGCGTGCAGCACGATGCCCGCGCCGAACGACACCGGGTCCTCCTTGCGCTCCCGGCCCGCGCCGAGCCGCCAGGCCGCCAGGCCCACGCCGTACGCGTCGAGCCTGGACAGCACGCCGGACGAGGGCGCGGTGATCTCCATGGTCTCGGCGGCCGTGGGCAGCGGGGCGTCCGGGTCACCGCCCTGGGCGGAGATCATCCGGCGCCAGACGTCCATCGCCGAGCCGTCCGCGAGGGCCCGCTCCGGGTCCTTGCCACCGGACAGGCCCGCCGCCTGAAGCATCTCCCGCGCCAGCCGTACGGTCAGCTCGACCACGTCGGCGGGGCCGCCGCCGGCGAGCACCTCGACCGACTCGGTGACCTCCAGCGCGTTGCCCACGGCCAGGCCCAGCGGCCGGTCCATGGCGGTCAGCAGCGCGACCGTGTTGACCCCGGCGTCGATGCCCAGCGTGACCATGGTCTCGGCCAGCTCACGGGCCCGCTCCGGGGTCTTCATGAAGGCCCCGGAGCCGACCTTGACGTCCAGCACCAGCGCGCCGGTGCCCTCGGCGATCTTCTTCGACATGATCGAGGAGGCGATCAGCGGGATCGACTCGACCGTGCCGGTGACGTCGCGGAGCGCGTACAGCTTCTTGTCGGCCGGGGCGAGCCCGTCGCCCGCCGCGCAGATGACCGCGCCGGCCTTGCCGAGCACGTCGAGCATCCCGTCGTTGGACAGGGACGCCTGCCAGCCGGGGATGGACTCCAGCTTGTCCAGGGTGCCGCCGGTGTGGCCGAGCCCCCGGCCGGACAGCTGGGGCACGTGGCCCCCGCACGCGGCGACCAGCGGAGCCAGCGGCAGCGTGATCTTGTCACCGACGCCGCCGGTGGAGTGCTTGTCCGTGGTGGGCCCCGGCAGCGCCGACCAGTCCATCCGCGCCCCGGAACGGATCATGGCCTGGGTCCACCCGGCGATCTCCCGCCGGTTCATGCCGTTGAGCAGGATCGCCATCGCGAGCGCGGACATCTGCTCGTCGGCGACGACGCCCTTGGTGTAGGCGTCGATCACCCAGTCGATCTGCTCCGCCGACAGCTCACCGCCGTCCCGCTTGGTGACGATGACGTTGATCGCGTCCATGCTCAGGCCCCCCGGCTCAGGTTCTCCGGCCCGAAGGCGTACGGAAGGATCTCCGACATCGGCTTCGGGCCGTCGATGGTCTCCAGCAGCAACTCTGGGCCGCCGAACTCGTACAGCAGCTGGCGGCACCTACCGCACGGCATGAGCAGTTCCTCGTGCCCGTCGACGCAGGTGAACGCGACCAGGCGGCCACCACCCGTGGCCTGGAGCGCGGAGACCAGCCCGCACTCGGCGCACAGTCCGATGCCGTAGGAGGCGTTCTCGACGTTGCAGCCGGACACGATCCGCCCGTCGTCCACCAGGGCGGCGGCGCCGACCGGGAACTTCGAGTAGGGGGCGTAGGCATGCCCCATGGCCCGCACGGCCTCGGCCTTGAGAGCCGCCCAGTCAATGCTCATCTCGGTGCTCATCAGATCAGGTCCACTCGTGAGACGTGCGTGATGGTCACTTACCCTGCCCCCTGCGGTACGGCACTCCGTTGGCGGCGGGCGGGCGGAGCCGCTGCGCGGCCAGCGACAGCACCAGCAGCGTGGTGATGTGCGGGGTGACCGAGGTGAACTCCGAGGGTACGGTGTCGGTCAGCGCGAACACGACGAACACCGCGACCGCCGCGACCCCGGTGATCAGCGCCGCCCGGGTCCGGTTCTGCCGTACCAGCTGGTAGACGGCCACGGCGACGATCAGGATCGTCACCACGAGCAGCAGCGCGTGCACCGACTCGCCGCCCCTGCGGAGCTGGAGCGCGTCGGTGTAGCCGAACAGCACGGCGCCGCCGGCCAGCCCGCCGGGCCGCCAGTTACCGAAGATCATGGCGGCGAGGCCGATGAAGCCGCGCCCGCCGGTCTGCCCCTCGCGGTAGGCGCTGGCGGCCACCTGGGCCAGGAACGCGCCGCCCAGGCCCGCCAGGGCACCGGAGACGAGCACCGCGATGTACTTGTAGGTGTAGACGTTGACGCCCAGCGACTCGGCGGCCACCGGGCTCTCCCCGCAGGAGCGCAGGCGCAGGCCGAACGCCGTACGCCAGAGCAGGTAGTACGAGAGCGGGACGAGCAGGATCGCCAGGATCGTCAGCAGCGAGACGTTCGTGGTCAGGCCGCGCAGGATGCCCGCCACGTCCGACAGCAGGAACCACTGCTTGGCCTCCAGCGTCCTGAGTGGATCTCCGATCCACGGCAGGCTCACCACGCCGGGCTTGGGCACGGGAGGCGACTGGGAGTCGCCGCCGCCCGGCATCTCGGCGAAGGTGACCTTGGACAGGAACTGGGTGACGCCCAGGCCGAGGATGTTGATCGCGACACCGGAGATGATGTGGTCGACCCCGAACGTCACGGTGGCGATCGCGTGCAGCAGGCCGCCCAGGGCTCCGCCGATCGCGCCCGCGACGACGCCCGCCCACGGGTTGCCGAACTGGAGCGCGCCCCAGGCACCGCACCAGGTGCCCAGGATCATCATGCCTTCGAGGCCGATGTTGACCACTCCGGCCCGCTCGGCCCACAGGCCGCCCAGACCGGCCAGGCCGATGGGGATGGCCAGCGCGACGGAGGCGTTGATCGCGCCCGCCGAGGTGAGGTCGACGGCGCCGGTGACGGCCCGGGCGAACGACAGCAGCAGGACCAGCGCGCCGAGGGCGAGCAGCAGGACCCGCCAGGTGATCCTGAACCTTTGGGGGGCGGCCTTCGGCTCCAGGAGGGGAGCCTCCGGCGTGGTGAGGGCACCCTGGCTCATGCCGGTGTTCCTTCCCTGGCCGGGGTGGTGCTCGCCAGCTGGCGGCTCACCCGGCGCTGCTCGGCGGAGATCTGGTAGCGGTGGACCAGTTCGTAGGCGATGATCACCGAGAGCACGATCGTGCCTTGCATGATGGTGACGATGTCCGGGGAGATCTTCTTGATCTGCAGGATGCCCGCGGAGGTGTCGAGGAAGGCCCACAGCAGGGCGCCGAACGCGATGCCGACCGGGTGGTTGCGGCCGAGCAGCGCGATCGCGATGCCGGTGAAACCGAGTCCGGTGGGGAAGTCCAGGCTGTAGCTGTAGGAGGCGCCGAGCAGCTGCGGCATGCCGACCAGGCCCGCCACCCCTCCGGACAGGATCATCGAGATGAGGATCATCCGCTTGACGTTGACGCCGCTGGCCACCGCGGCCGACTCCGAGCGGCCGGTGGCGCGCAGGTCGAAGCCGAAGCGGGTCCGGTTGATCACCACGTGGTAGAGGACGCCCATCACGACCGACAGAACGATCAGGCCGAACACCTTCGTCTGGGTGCCGGAGATGATCTCCAGACCGGGCACCTGGCCGGAGGGGCCGATCGGGCTGGTCCCGATGTTGTTGCTGCCCGCGACCTCGACCGCGAGGCGCTCCTTGTTGAGCAGCCAGGCGCCGAGCGAGGTCGCGATGGCGTTCAGCATGATCGTGGAGATGACCTCGCTGACCCCGCGCCGCACCTTGAGCAGCCCGGCGATCGCGGCCCATCCGGCGCCGACCAGCACGGCGACGAAAATAATCAGCGCGACGTGCAGCGGGGCAGGCAGGGTGACCGCGCCGCCGACGGCCGCGGCGGTGAGCGCCGCCAGGCGGTACTGGCCGTCGACGCCGATGTTGAAGAGGTTCATCCTGAACCCGATCGCCACCGCGAGCGCGGACAGATAGTAGTACGTCGCGGAATTCAGGGTCAGCACGATCGAGCGCGGCCGGATGCCGTACTCGCCCATGACGACCAGCGTGTCGAGCGGCGGGGCGCCGGTGATCGCCAGGATGACCATGGTGATCACCGCGGCGAACACGATGGCCACGAGCGGGGCGACGAGCGAGAGCAGCCCCGCCGGCGAGACCCGTCCGAGCAGCCGGTCGGCGAAGGTGGATTTTTCCTGGCTCATCCGCGCGTCCCCGGGGGCGTGTGCGCTACCTGGATGTTCATGCCGCCTCTCCAGCACCCGTCATGGCCGAACCGAGCTGCTCGGGTGTCACGTCCTTGGGGTCGACCTCGGCGACGATCCGGCCGCGCAGGATCACCTTGAGGGTGTCCGACAGGCCGATGAGCTCGTCGAGGTCGGCCGAGATCAGCAGGACCGCCAGGCCCGCGGCACGCGCCGCGCGCAGGTGGTCCCAGATCGCGGCCTGCGCGCCCACGTCGACGCCGCGCGTCGGGTGGGACGCGATCAGGAACACCGGCTCCCCGCTCATCTCCCGGCCGACGATCAGCTTCTGCTGGTTGCCGCCCGACAGGGCCGAGGCGTCCACGTCGATGCCCGGGGTCCGGACGTCGTACTCCTCGACGATGCGCCGGGTGTCCTCACGCGCTCCCGCGCGGTCGATCCAGGGGCCCTTCACGTTGGGCCGCCGGGTCTGGTGGCCGAGGATGCGGTTCTCCCAGAGCGGGGCCTCCAGCAGCAGGCCGTGCCGGTGGCGGTCCTCGGGGATGTAGCCGATGCCGGCCTCGCGGCGGCGCAGTGTCGTCCAGGCGGAGATGTCGTGCTCGCCGAGGCGGATCTCGCCCCCGGCCGCACGCATGCCCATGATGGCCTCGACGAGCTCGGCCTGGCCGTTGCCCTCGACCCCGGCGATGCCGAGCACCTCACCCTTGCGGATCTCGAAGCCGACGTCGTCCACAACGCGGCGGTCGTCCCCCGAGTGGACGGTCAGGCCGCGCACCGACAGCGCCACCACGTCGGTGACGGTGGACTCGCGGGTCTCCGGGCTGGGCAGCTCGCTGCCGACCATGAGCTCGGCCAGCTGCCTGGCGGTCACGTCCTTGGGATCCACGCTGGCCACGGTCGTACCGCGCCGGATGACCGTGATGGCGTCGGCGACCGAGAGCACCTCGTCCAGTTTGTGGGAGATGAAGATGATGGTGAGGCCCTCGCGGACCAGCTCGCGCAGGTTGGCGAAGAGCTCCTCGACCTCCTGCGGCACCAGCACGGCGGTCGGCTCGTCCAGGATGAGGATCCGGGCACCGCGGTAGAGGACCTTCAGGATCTCCACCCGCTGGCGCGCGCCGACGCCCAGGTCCTCGACGGTGACGTCGGGTTCGATGCCGAGGCCGTACGAGTCGGAGATCTCCTTGATCCGCTTTCTCGCGGCGCCGAAGTCGATGGCGACCCCGCCCCTGCGGGGCTCGCTGCCGAGGATCACGTTCTCCAGCACGGTCAGGTTGTCGGCCAGCATGAAGTGCTGGTGGACCATGCCGATCCCCACCGCGATCGCCTCGCCGGGCGAGCGGAAGCTCACGTCCTTGCCGTTGACGCGGATCTGGCCCTCGTCCGGGCGCTGCATGCCGTAAAGGATCTTCATGAGGGTAGACTTGCCCGCGCCGTTCTCTCCGACGACGGCGTGCACGTGTCCCTGCCGCACAGAGAGAGAGATGTCGCGGTTGGCGACGACGCCGGGGAATCGTTTCGTGATCCCCTCGAGTTCGACGGCCGGTGCCGGGGTGCTGATGACGGCCTCCTCCGCACGGATGCCCGATACGGAACGTGATGGTGAGCGTAGGACGAGGGGCCCGGGGGAAATGTCCGCCGGGCCCCTCATTAATACCAGGTCAGGAGGTCTTGTCCGGCACGGTGATCTCGCCGGAGATGATCTTCTGCTTGTACTCGTCGAGCTTGGTCTTGATGTCGTCGACCTGGCCACCGGTGGTGGAGTAGTCGACACCATCGGCCTTGAGGTCGTAGATCGTACTGCCCGACTTCACGGCGTTGGTGGTGAAGCTCTTCAGGAAGTCGAAGACGGCGACGTCGACCTTCTTGAGCATGGAGGTCATGATGACGCTCTGCAGCTCGGGGGCGGCGGTCTTCCCTTGGTCGGAGTCGACGCCGATGGCCAGGCCCTTGGCGGCCTTGGCCGCCTCGAACACGCCGCCACCGGAACCGCCCGCGGCCTGGTAGACCACGTCGGCGCCCGCGTCGAACATGCCCTCGGCCGCGGTCTTGCCCTTGGCCGGGTCACTGAAGCCGGTGAAGTCCGGCGGCTGGGTCAGGTACTTGACCTCGATCTTCACATCGGACTTGACCGCCTTGGCGCCCGCGGCGAACCCGGCCTCGAACTTGTTGATCAGCGGCACCTGGACGCCGCCGACGAAGCCCACGTGGTTCTTCTTGCTCTTCAGCGCCGCCGCGGCGCCGACCAGGAAGGAACCCTCGTGCTCGGCGAAGAGCAGGTTGGAGATGTTGGGGGCGACCGCCGCGGCGTCGTCGACGATCGCGAACTTGACGTCGGGGAACTCGGTCGCGACCTTCTTCACCGGGCCGGAGTAGGCGAAGCCCACGGCGATGATCGGGTTGAAGCCGCCGTCGGCGAGCAGACGGAGCCGCTCCTCCTTGGCCGCCTCGGTCTCGCCGTTACCGGCCTCCAGCTCGTTGACCTCGGCCAGGCCCAGCTCGGTCTTGGCCTTGTCGAGGCCGGCTGCCGCGGAGTCGTTGAACGACTGGTCGCCACGCCCGCCGATGTCGTACGCGAGACCGACCTTGGGTCCCGTCGCGGCCGGCGCCGCACTGCTGGCGGCCTCGCTCGGCTGAGCCGACGTGGTCGCTTCCTCGCTTCCACCACACGCGGCAGCTCCCATGAGCATGCTGCCCGCCAGTGCGGTCGCGGCCAGCTTGCCGAATCGGTTCTGAAGCAAGATGGACTCCCTTCGCGTTTCAGTGCACGCGCGAAGAGACGCACGGCAACCCTGCACGGAAGATAGTTGGTCCGTCAGGGTTGACCAAACCGGTACACGAGTCCGAAATAGGTCCGTTATGCAGCTCAGGCCACCTTGTGACACACCGGGCCCGATGGAGCTACTTACGGGTAGCCTTGAAGGCGACCCGCAACGGGCCGCCCCCCGGACCGACGATCTTTCTCTCCCGATCGTCGGCCGTTTCCTCGGGATATGTCAGAATTTTTCGGGCAACTGCGTCCCGGGGACGTGTCAGTTGTCGGCCTTCAGCGCCTTCAGTGCCATCAGGGCCTCGTCCGCGACGGGGCGCTGCCCCTCCCAGAGCGCGGTCAGCGCGGTCGCCGCGAGGAACCGCACCCCGATGCCGATGGCGCTCTCGTCCACGTCGAAGGTGCCCTGGTGGATGTCCGCCAGGTGCGCCGTCCCCGGCTCGCGGGTGCCGAGCCTGGCGAACGCGCCGGGGATGGACTCCAGGTACCAGCCGAAGTCCTCACCCCCCAGACTCTGCTCCGTCGGCCCGGAGGCGCCCTCGCCGAGCACGCCCTCCGCGGCCTCGGCCAGCATCTGCACGCTGATCTTGTCGTTGACCACCGGCGGCACGCCGCGGGTGTAGTCCATCTCGGCCTCGACGCCGTAAGCGCCCGCGACCGACTCCAGCAGCGACTTGATCATGTCGGGGGCCGCGTGCCAGGCCGCCTCGTCCAGGCAGCGCACGGTGCCCTCGGCGACGCCGTCGTCCGGGATGGCGTTGGCCACCGAACCCGCCTCCACCCGGCCCCAGACCAGGCTGAGCGAAGAGCGGGGGTCGACCCGGCGGGAGAGCGCGGCGGGCAGCTCGGTGAGGATCTTGGCGAGCGCGAAGACGAGGTCGGCGGTGAGGTGCGGCCTGGCGGTGTGCCCGCCGGGACCGCTCACCCGGATCGTCACCTTGTCGCAGGCCGAGGTGATGGGACCGGATTTAAGGCCGACCCTGCCGACGTCCAGCCGGGGGTCGCAGTGCAGACCGAAGATGCGGTCGACACCGCTGATGCCGCCGGAGGCCATGACCTCAAGCGCACCACCGGGAAGCTCCTCGGCGGGCTGGAAGATCAGCCGGACCCTGCCGGGCAGCAGGCCGGCCTCGGCCTGCTGGGCGAGGAAGAGCGAGGTGCCGAGCAGGACCGCGGTGTGCACGTCGTGGCCGCAGGCGTGACACACGCCGGGGACCGTCGAGCTGTAGGGGACGTCCTTCTCGTCCGGCACCGGCAGCGCGTCGATGTCGGCCCGCAGCGCCACGGTGGGGCCGTCACCGCTGCCGACGTCGCAGAGCAGGCCGGTGCCGCGCGGCAGCACCGAGGGGACCAGTCCCGCGGCGGTCAGGCGCTCGGCGATGCGCTGCGTCGTGCGGTATTCGGCGAACGCGAGCTCGGGATGCATGTGCAGGTCTCGACGGAAGTTGATCAGTTCCTGCTCGCGACCGGCGAGGAACGTGTCGAGTTCTCCCCGCAAATTACGCCCCCGCATTGCTCACCGTCCTATTCCGCGCCGGCGGTCCTTCATCCTCGACGCACCGTGCCACTGCCCAGGATCTCGAAACCCATGAGGCAGTCCCGAAAAAAGCGATCGCCACACCGACGGGGCGGAGTGGGTCTCACGGGCCGTGTCAGCGCGGGCTGGTTGACGCCGACGCGGGAGCTGCGAGCCTGTGGTCCGGGGCAGCCGTCGCATTGGCGATGACAACGACTTTATCTCGCCCCGCGAGCAACTCGCCGACATCCACGCCAAATGTTTTGCCGCCCCATACCTCACTCGTACACCTTCCCCCCCGAGGGAACCAGAAGGGATGACTCGTATTGACTACGGTGCGGTAGTCATGTGGGGTGACGAACCGGCCGCAGGATGACCCTTTCGGGTCACTTCCAAACGTCGCCGGCCTGGCAACTTACCTGACCTCCGGTGCCGTTCATCAAACCCGGCGGAGTCATGCAAATGGGATGAATGCATGTTTCACTCCTCACATGATCGCTAACATCCCATTCGGGGAGAGGCAGTCGCGTTTGAGCATATTCGAACCGGACGAGGGCACACTGGTGATCCTTCCCTCGTTGTCGCTTCCCCAGGATGAACTGCGCAGGATCACCGGAGCCCTCTGCTACGAGGAACGACTGCTCTTTCTGCTCCTCGCCCTGAGAGAGCCGAAGGTCGAGGTCGTCTACCTCACCTCGATGCCGGTGAACGACGCGGTCGTGGACTACTACCTGAGCTTCCTCGACGATCCGGACGAAGCCCGTACCCGCCTGCAAATGATCAGTTTGGATGATCCCGACACGCACCCGCTCACCGAGGCGCTGCTGCGCCGCCCGGATGTGATCGAACGCGTCCGCGCCGCGCTCGGGGACCGTCGAAAGACCCGCGGGGACGGCGGGGGTGCCTGGATGGTGCCGTTCGTGGTGAGCGAGTACGAGGAACGCCTCGCCGAGCTGCTCTCCCTGCCGGTGTACGGCCCGGCCACCTCCCTGGCCCACCTGGGGTCCAAGAGCGGTGGACGCGCGATCGGCGACGAGGCCGGGGTGCCGACGGTCAGGGGCTTCGGCGACCTGCGTTCGCTGACCGAGGTGGAGCACGCCGCCCGCGCGATGAGCCCCACGACCAGGCTGATGGTCAAGCTCAACAACAGCTACTCGGGGCTCGGGAACGCCATCGTGACCAAGGACGACCGGCCGCTCGTCTCCTGCCCCACGAGCTTCTCCGCCTCCGACGAGAACTGGACGACGTTCGCCGAGAAGATCGCCGAGCGGGGGGCGGTGATCGAGGAGTTCATCGAGGACCGGCCGCTGTGCTCCCCCAGCGCGCTGGCGAGGATCACCCCCGGCGGCGTCTACGACGTGGTCGCCACCCACGAGCAGGTCCTCGGCGGCCCCAACGGGGATGTCTACCAGGGCTGCAGCTTCCCCGCCCGGCGGGAGTACCGCGCCGAGCTGGGCGCGTACACCGCGCGGATCGCCAGGGTCCTGGCGGACCGCGGCGTGGTGGGACTGTTCGGCGTCGACTTCTTCGCCGTCAAGACCGACGGCGGCTACCGGACGTTGCTGTGTGAGATCAACCTGCGCATCGGCGGTACCACCCACCCGCTCGGCGCCGCGATCCTGACCACCGGCGCGTCGTACGACCCCGGCACCGGCACGCTGATGCGCGACGGGCGGCCGAAGTACTACGTGGCGACGGACAACTGCGCCTCCCCCACGCTGAAGGGCCGCACCCCCGGGGAGGTCGTCAAGCTGGTTCACGACGCGGGTCTCGGTTTCGATCGCGAGAGCCGCACCGGGAACGTGCTGCACCTGCTGGGCGCGGTCACCGAGTTCGGCAAGCTTGGGTTCACCAGCATCGGCGACTCCGCCGAGGAGGCCGCCGAGCTACACCGAAGAACCCTGCTCACGCTGCGACCAACCACGTAGGCCGATCACGCCGAGCACGATCGCGAGCACGATGTTGACGGCGATCAGAATTCCGTGGACCACGTAGAAGGCCGTCGGGTGGCCGTCCGCGAGGTTGAAGCCAAGGTTGATCCATTCGAAGATCATGAAAGCGGCAAGGCCGATCAGAAAAGCGGCGATCTTTCGTGATATTTGCATGGTGTCAGTATCCCGCCGAGTGGCCCGTACCTGGTCAGGGCACCTCTAACTCTATGCGAACCGGCACGAAGCTACCCTGAGATCATCATGGGGATCAAACATCTCGCGCCCGTCGGGGTGCTGCTCGCGGCGACCACCTTTCTCGGCGCACCCGCTCAGGCCAGGACCGCGGGCGTGTCCGCGGCCGGTTCACCGGCCCTACGGGCGGACGCCGGCTCGCCGGCCGGTCCGTCGAGTGCGGATCTCCTGAGCCACCTCGCGGGCGCCGGCGCGCTGGGCCCGCACGCGCGGGGCGAGAGGGAGCCGGTCGGCGGCTCCCGGCTCGCCGAGCGGGGTCTCATCGTCCCCTCGGGCGTGAAGGCCCCGCCGAAGACCGCCGCGAAGGCGTACGTGATCGCCGACGCCGAGACCGGCGCGGTGCTGGCGGCCAAGGACGCCCACGGGCGCTACCTGCCCGCGAGCACGTTGAAGGCGCTGACCGCGCTCACCCTGATCCCGAAACTGAACAAGAACCGGAAGATCAGGCCGAGCACCCGCGCCGTGAACGAGGAGGGCAGCGCGGTCGGCCTGGTCACCAAGCCCCTCTACACCGTCGACGACCTGTTCAAGGCGCTGATGCTGGTCTCGGGCAACGACTGCGCGATGGCGCTGGCCGAGGCCAACGGCGGCCTGGCCGTGACCCTGGCGGACATGAACGCCGAGGCCAAGCGCCTGCAGGCTTTCGACACGGTGGCCAAGACCCCGAGCGGGCTGGACAAACCCGGCCAGAGCAGCTCGGCGTACGACCTGGCACTGATCGCCCGCGCCGGCCTGGCCAACGCCGATTTTCGGCGATATATCAGCACAAAAACTGACAAGTTCCCGGCGCCCAAGGGCTACTACGAGATCGGCAACCACAACAAGCTGCTCTGGCGCTACAAGGGCATGATCGGCGTCAAGAACGGCTGGACCTCCAAGGCCCTGGGCAGCTTCGTCGGCGCGGCCAAGCGCAACGGTCACACGATCATCGTGTCGATCATGCGCCACGACGGCTACTTCTGGGAGGAGGTCGCCGACCTGCTCGACTGGGGCTTCGCCAACCGCGGCAAGGTCACCCCGGTCGGACAGCTGGTCGACCCGATCCCCGAACCCACCCCGCTGCCCGCTCCCCCGACCGCCTCGGCGCCTCCCGCCGTCCCCACCCCCGGCTCCGGGCGGAACCCCGCCGCGGCCACCAGACCCGCCGACGAGGGCATCCCGATCGGCTACTACGTCCTCGGCGCGGGCCTGCTCGGCGGCCTGCTCTGGCTGGCGTACGGCCTGCGCAGGCGCTTCCGCTGAGGCGTGTTCCGCGGATCGTGGCCATGGCGACGATCCGCGGAACACGACCAGGGTCACGGATACGTCATCCGGGGAGGCTCGGGCGACGGGCCCTGGGCGGCGGGCAGGGTCGGCAACCCCAGGGCGGCGAGCGCCAGGGCGACGAGCAGGAGCAGCGCTGTCTGGCCGAGCGTGCCGAGCATGATGATCCGGCTCACCTCGTCGGCGGCGTCGAAGCCGTGGTTCAGCCCGGCGAGGCGGGCGCAGAGCACCGGCACCGCCAGGATCGCCAGGGCCAGCGGCCACGAGGGCGTGCGCCGGGCGGGAGAACGAAGGTGCACGTACCCGTAGCCGATGCCCGCGCCCAGGATCAGCGTGCCCGCCAGTCCGAGGGGGTCGAGCCATGGCCACCACCACGCGGGTGTGTCCGGGGCCGCCACCAGCCGGAACAGCACGTCGAACGCGATGCCCGCGGCGAGGGGAGGCACGAGCAGCCACCGGGGGCGGCGAGCCGGCCGGACGTCACGGTGGAAGCCGGTCCACAGAGCCGACAGAACGACCACCGGCATCAGCGACCGGGCCAGTGCCTCGAACGGGTCCCGCCCCGCCGGATCCGCCAGGATGTACAGCTCCGCCGCGAAGGCGAGGAGAGCCAGCGCCTTGGCCGTGCGCACATGGCCGAGGACGAGCGCGACGAAGGGTGCGATCCAGACGGCTCCGGCCAGGCTCCTCAGAATGTTCGCGAGCCGCTCAACCGATCCGAGGGGTCCTGCCACCTGGGCGAGCGAAGGATCGGCCGTGCCGATCACCCCGTACGTGTTCAAGGCGGCCGCGACGGTCAGGACCGCGAGGAAGGCCTGGAAGAGCAGTCCCAGCAGGGCCACCAGGCGGACCGTCTCGCCCCACGAGAGGGATCTCGGCGTAGCGCCCGCGCCGCCGAGGCGGACCCGGACCGCCAGCGCGGCCACGCTGGCGATCTCCGACCAGCGAGGCCGGGGCCCGTCCGCGTCGGAGACGTCCGGCGAGCCCTCCAGGAAGACGGCGACCATCTCCTCCTCGCGCTCGGCGCGGTAGGAGGCGGGCAGCAGGCGCAGCCAGTAGCGGTAGCGCTCCTCCAGCAGGCTCACCGGCGCACCGCCCCGGCGCGGGTCACCGGAAGGCCGTCGATCCGCCCCGGGGGCAGCCGGGGCATCGCTCTGCTCGTTCATCGGTGGAATCGTCCTCTCGCCGGTCCTCACGAGTTCATCAGGCGCGCCCGGAGTGCACCCGGCCCTACGCCGGCCCGCCCGCGGCGGACGGACGTCCGTACCTGGCGCGGAGGCGGTCGACCGCGGTCCTGGCGTTCTCCGCGAGCCGGACGGCCTCGGCCTCCAGCGTCCGCGACCCCGCGTCGGTGAGCCGGTAGTAACGGCGCAGCCGCCCCTGCTGGACCTCCTCGCGGTCCAGAGCCACCAGCCCGTCGCCCGCCAGCCGGTCGAGCACGCCGTACAGCGTGCCGACCTTGAGCAGGACCCGCCCGCCGGACAGTTGCTCGACCTCCCGCACGATGCCGTAGCCGTGACACGGCGCATCGACCAGCGCGGTCAGGATGAGGAACGCAGGCTCCGTCATCGCCTTTGGAGTCATGCCTCACAGCATATATCGGAAAGCAGGATATTAGGTAGAGCAGACCAAGGGCGATGCCCGGATCAGTTGGGGACGGCGTTGGCCGGAATCGGAGTGGGGTAGGGCGGGGGGCCAAGGGAGGCCGTCGCGGTCCAGGCGGCGGTGTACATGATGACCCGGGCCGAGAGGTTGATCCAGACCAGCAGGCCGACCACCACGGCGAACACCCCGTAGATGGGGTTGTTCAGGATGTGCGAGAGGAGCAGCGCCGCGAGTTGCTTGAGCAGGGCGAAGCCGACCGCGCCGAACAGGGCGCCGCGCAGCAGCACCCGGAGCGGCTGTCTGGAGCGTCCCAGCCAGCGCAGGATGATCAGAAAGACGACGACGTCGGCGAGCACGCTGACCGTCATGCCGACCAGCCAGATCGTGCCCCTGCCGACCGCCGACTCCGACAGCCCCAGCCATTCGGCCACGGTCCCGCCGGCCTGGGTGGCGAAACCGCCGACCAGCACCGAGACGACCATGGTGGTGCCGAGGAGGACAAGCGCCGACAGGTCCCTGAGCTTGGCCAGGAAGAAGTTGAGCGGTGGCTCGGTGGTCATGGAGATCTCGCGCAGCGCGCCGCGCAGGGCGTCGATCGCGCCGAGCCCGGCGTAGAGCAACCCCAGCAGGCCGATGACGCCCGCACTCGTCCGCGAGTCGGCGATCTCCTGGATCGGCAGCTTGTCGGCGAGGCCCGGCAGGTACTGGTTGATCGCCTCCCGCAGGGTCGCGGTGGCGTCGGGCCTGACGGAGAGGAAGTAGCCGAACACCGCGAAGGCCAGCGCGATGATCGGGAAGAACGACAGGAAGGCGAAGTAGCTGATCGCTCCCGCGAGCCGGTCGCCGGACTGGATCTGGTAGCGCTGGAAGGTCCTGACCAGATGGTCGAACCAGGGCCACCTGATCCGGGTCGCGTTCAGCACCGCTCTGAATCGTTCACGACCCGCTTGCACACGTTCCATCACACTTGCCACGTGCGCCCCCTACCCAGCCACCGCCGTCCCGATCGTGGACGGCGGTGAAAAAGCAGCCGTGCGTACCCGGAGGATCACGGGGTGGGCAGGAAGCCCACCCGGTCGCGGACCTTGGCCATGGTCTCGGCGGCCACCGCGCGGGCCCGCGCGGCCCCGACGGCGAGCATCCTGTCGAGCTCGGCCTCGTCGGCGAGCAGCTTCTCGGTCCGCTCGCGGATCGGGGTGAAGGTGTCGACCACGAGCTCGGCGACGTCCTTCTTGAAGGTGCCGTACCCCTGCCCGACGTAGCGGGCCTCCAGCTCACCGATGGGAGTCCCGCTCAGCGCGGACTGGATGCGCAGCAGGTTGGTGATGCCCGGCTTGTTGTCGTCGTCGGCGAGGACCTCGGAACCGGTGTCGGTGACCGCGCGCATGATCTTCTTGCGGAGCGGCCCCGGCTGCTCCAGCAGGTCGAGGATGCCGGCGGGCGAGGAGGAGGACTTCGACATCTTCGCGGTCGGCTCCTGGAGGTCGGTGATCTTCTCGACCCCCTTGACGATGTACGGCTCGGGCACCGTGAAGGTCTCGCCGAAGCGGTGGTTGAAGCGCTGCGCGAGGTCGCGGGTGAGCTCCAGGTGCTGCTTCTGGTCGGCACCGACCGGAACCTTGTTGGCCTGGTAGAGCATGATGTCGGCGGCCTGCAGGATCGGGTAGGTGAACAGGCCCACGCTGGCCGAGCTCTCGCCGTGCTTGGCCGACTTGTCCTTGAACTGGGTCATCCGCCCCGCCTCGCCCATGCCGGTGAGGCAGATCAGCACCCAGGCCAGCTCGGTGTGCTCGCGGACGTGGCTCTGCACGAAGACCGTGGACCGCTCAGGGTCGAGGCCGGCGGCGAAGAGCTGGGCGGCGGCGACCCTGGAGCGCCTGCGCAGCTCCTCCGGACGGTAGTCCACCGTGATCGCGTGCAGGTCGACGACGCAGTAGAAGGCGTCGTAGCCCTCCTGCATCGCGACGTACTGCCGCACCGCACCGAGGTAGTTTCCCAGGTGGAAGGAGTCGGCGGTGGGCTGGATTCCCGACAGGACACGAGGGCTGGCCATAGCCACCAATTCTGTCAGCTGTCGGGAGTGGTCGGCGCCTCGGTCCGTGAAGTGCTCCGCTTGATCCTGACCCTGGCGACCCTGCGGCCGTCCATGTCGGTGACCTTCAACTCGAACCCGGGGATCTCCACCCGCTCCCCGAGCACGGGCAGGTGGCCGAGTTTCGACATGACGAACCCGCCGAGGGTCTCGTACGGGCCGTCGGCCAGGCGGATCCCGCTCTCGGCCGCCACCTCGTCGAGGTTGGCCAGCCCGTCGAGCTCGACCTCCCCCGCGGGCAGCGCGACGTGCTCGTCCGCCACGTCGTGCTCGTCGCGGATGTCGCCGATCAGCTCCTCGACCAGGTCCTCCAGGGTGACGATGCCCGCGGTGCCGCCGTACTCGTCGACCACGATCGCCAGGTGGTGTCCCTCCCTGCGCATCTCCGACAGCGTGGCCATCACCCGCTTGCTGGTGGGGACCAGCTTGACCGGACGGATCGGCACCAGCTCGCTGATCGGCTCGATGGAGCCGGTCAGCACCGGGTCGAGCAGGTCACGGATGTGGACGAAGCCCACGATGTCATCGTAGGAGTCCCGGTAGACGGGGAAGCGGGAGTGCGGCATGGCCGCGGCCAGGATCGCCGCCTCGGCCAGCCGCGTGTCGGCGGCCATGAACTCCACCTCGGTGCGCGGCAGCATCACCTCGCGGAGCTGCCGCTTGCCCGCCGCGAAGACCTCGCCGATCAGGTGGCGCTCGTCGTCGGTGAGCTCCTGGTGGCCCACCACCATCTCGCGCAGTTCCTCGGTGGAGATCTCCTCGCGGTCGGCGCCCGGGTCGCCGCCGAGCAGCTTCACCACCCCGTCGGTGGACTTGGACAGCGCCCAGATGATCGGCCGCGAGAGCGCGGCCATCCTGTCGAGGAACGGCGCGACCAGCAGTGAGATCCCCTCGGCCCGCTGCCTGGCGATCCGCTTGGGCGCGAGCTCGCCGAGGACCAGCGAGGTGTACGAGATCACCAGCGTCACCAGCACCAGGGCGAGCGGATCCGCCACGGCCTCCGGCACCCCCCAGCCCGTCACCACCGGGATGAGGTCCCTGGCCAGGGTGTCGGCGCCCAGGGCGGCCGAGAGCATGGTCGCCACGGTGACGCCGATCTGCACCGCGGACAGGAAACGGTTGGGGTCCCGGGCGAGCCTGGCGGCCCTCACCCCCCTGCGCCCCCGGGTGCCGAGCCGCCTGACCTGGCTCTCCCTGAGTGAGACCATGGCCATCTCGGCCGCGGCGAAGAAGCCTCCGATCAGTACGAAGAGCATGACCAAGGCGATGTTCGCCAGGACGCTGTTCACGAGATCGTCTCCGTCATGGCGGTCGCCCGTTCCGGCGGTGGCCGATATTTGATGTGCCAGCATATGCTGGCGTAGGGTTACAAAAATAAACAAGTACAAACAACATCAAACAGGAGGCTCCGTGAAGCTGCTCGTCACCGGAGGCGCCGGATACATAGGCAGCGCCGTGGCGGCACAACTCGTCGAGGCGGGCCACGAGGTCACCGTGCTGGACGACCTCTCCACCGGCCACGCCGACGCGGTGCCACCGGGCGCCCGCTTCGTCGAGGGGTCGATCACCGAGGCCGCCGGGGTGCTCAACGGTATCGACGGAGTGCTGCACTTCGCGGCGAAGTCCCTGGTCGGCGAGTCCGTGGAGCGGCCCGGCCTGTACTGGGCGCACAACCTCGGCGGCACCCTGGCCCTGCTCGACGCCATGCGGGGCGCCGGGGTGGGCAGGATCGTCTTCTCCTCCACCGCCGCGACGTACGGCGAGCCGGAGCGCTCCCCGATCCTGGAGACCGACCCGACCCGGCCCACCAATCCCTACGGCGCGTCCAAGCTCGCGGTCGACACCGCGCTGAGCACGTTCGCCGGGCTGTACGGCCTGGCCGCGGTGAGCCTGCGCTACTTCAACGTGGGCGGCGCCTACACCGCCGGGGACGGCAACGTCTACCGCGAGCGTCACGCCACAGAGACCCACCTGATCCCCAACATCCTCGCCGTCCCGCTCGGCGGACGCGAGTCCGTCAGCCTGTTCGGCACGGACTACCCGACCCCCGACGGCACATGCGTGCGCGACTACATCCATCTGGCCGACCTCGCCAGGGCCCACCTGCTGGCGCTGGACGCCTGCTCGCCGGGCGAGCACAAGATCTACAATCTGGGTAACGGGACCGGCTTCTCGGTCTCCGAGGTGCTGTCGGTCTGCCGCGAGGTGACCGGCCACGAGATCCCCGTGGTCGTGCGCGAGCGCCGCGCCGGTGACCCGGCCGTGCTGGTGGCCTCCTCCGAGAAGGTCCGGCGCGAGCTCGGCTGGAAGCCGGAGCACCCGTCGCTCCGTGACGTCGTCGCCGACGCCTGGGCCGCCCTGATCGGCTGACCGCCTCCCGCCACGCCCGAGACGCGTACCCGGCGCCGGCCACCCGCCGACTCGGAGGGCCACGCCTACCTCAGGCTGAAACGGGCTGTGTTGTTGGCCGGACGGCGGTCGCCCAGCCGCAGGGAGTAGACGGTCGCCTCGGCCCGCGGCGCGTGCCCGCGGGCCACGAAGGCGAGCATGAAACTCACCCTCCTGCCCGCGCCGACCGTACGCAGCCTGCAGCCGACGTAGGCGGGATGGGAGTCGCACCGCGCGCCCCTCGCCGACATGAGGCGCGCGCCGCCGGTGTCGAAGAAGACCCCGGCGTCGTGGACACGCCGCGGCCCGCGGTTGCGCACCACCGCGGACACGGTGACCAGACGGCCCGCGCGCGCCGCGCGCGAGAGCCTGACCGCGAGGTCCGTACCGTCGTCCACCTCGGTCAGCGTCTGGGAGCGGTTGTTCGTCTCGTCGTCGTCCACGACCTCGGAGGAGAGCGTCGCGCTCGCCGTCAGCGGGCCCCGCGCGCCGGGTTTGACCACCCCGTTGATCGTCACCCCACCGGTCTGCCCGGCGGGGACGTCCTTCGTCGCGGCGCAGACCACCTCACCGGCGGTGGCACCGGGGAGGCACTCGGCGACGTTGACCCCGATCACCTCCACCCCGTCGGGCAGCCGGACCGTGAGCAGCGGCAGCACCGCGTCTCCGGGGCCGGCGTTGCGCACCTCGGCACGGTAGGTCAGCGGCTGTCCCGGTTGCGCGCGCTTCGGGGAGACGGTCAGCCGCACCGACAGATCGGCGCCGCCCCAGCCCTCGTCGTCGGGCGAGGCCGACGCCGCCCGGGGTACCGTCACGAGCACGAGACAGATCACCCCTGCGACGATCCGTACCGCGACGTGCTCCCTGAACAGCGATCCCCCGACCATAGGTGATCATTGAACGCCGGGACACACCGCTCCGCGATGATCGACACGCCGCCTTTTCCCTCTGCCGTCCGTTCTCTCCGGGAGCCGGACGTACTCCCGGTGAGCCGGGACGCGAAGGGGGCCCCGGCTCACCGGGGCCCCCTTCGAACGCTGACTGGGAAACGTCCGCTCAGATGAGACCGAGCTCACGCACCGCGGAACGCTCCTCCTCGAGCTCGCGCACCGTGGCGTCGATCCGCTCACGGGAGAAGGCGTCGATCTCCAGACCCTGGACGATCTCCCACTTGCCGTCGCGCGAGACGACCGGGAAGGAGGAGATGAGCCCCTCGGGCACGCCGTACGAGCCGTCGGAGGGGATCGCGGCCGAGGTCCACTCGGCGCCGTTGACCCAGTCGAAGACGTGGTCGATCGCCGCGTTGGCGGCGGAGGCGGCCGAGGACGCGCCACGGGCCTCGATGATCGCGGCGCCGCGCTTGGCGACGGTGGGGATGAAGGTGTCGCGCAGCCAGGCCTCGTCGACCAGCTCGGCGGCGATCTTGCCACCGACCTCGGCGTGGAAGAGGTCGGGGTACTGAGTGGCGGAGTGGTTGCCCCAGATGGTCATCTTCTTGATCTCGCTGACCGGGACCTGGAGCTTGGCGGCGAGCTGGGAGAGCGCGCGGTTGTGGTCGAGGCGGGTCATCGCGGTGAAGCGCTCGGCCGGGACGTCCGGGGCGTGCTGCTGGGCGATGAGCGCGTTGGTGTTGGCCGGGTTGCCGACCACCAGCACGCGGATGTCGTCCGCCGCGTTGTCGTTGATCGCCTTGCCCTGTGGGCCGAAGATGCCGCCGTTGGCCTGGAGAAGGTCTCCGCGCTCCATGCCCTTGGTCCGGGGGCGGGCACCGACCAGGAGGGCGATGCTGGTGCCGTCGAACGCCGCGTTCGCGTCGTCGGTGACCTCGATGCCGCTCAGCAGCGGGAACGCGCAGTCGTCGAGCTCCATCGCGGTGCCCTCGGCGGCCTTGACCGCCTGCGGGATCTCCAGGAGGCTCAGCTTGACCGGGACGTCGGCGCCCAGCAGCTGGCCCGAGGCGATGCGGAAAAGCAGCGCGTAGCCGATCTGACCGGCGGCGCCGGTGACGGTGACCTTTACGGGAGTCTGGGCCATGACCTTCCCCCACTCGAAGGATGAATTGTGACGCTCGGATGCTACCCGCACACGACGAACGACCGTCGGGCGAGTGCCCCCATCCGGCTTCCAGGCGGCGGAATCGGCGTGGCGGGTGCCCTGGCGGGCCCGGCGCCGCCGACAGGTCGTCTCCGCGCCCCGCCCGGCTCTTTCCCCGCCGGGACGCTCGCCTACGGGACAGCACTCGCCACGACATCGACTCCCCTGACGCGAGCCGCATGAAAGGTGAGGCCGTCACGGAAGCAGCAGGCCCCAGTAGAGGCCCCACGGGATGAACACCAGCCCGCCGGCGACCAGGAGGCCGAGCCGTACCCTCTCCCCCGGCGGCACGGACCCGCGGGCGCGGTGCCAGGCCAGCGCGGTGAGAAGCGCGGCGACCGCGGAAGCCACCGCGAGGGCCTGCAGTGCGAGCCAGATCAGCGGGCGTTCGGCCAGAACGGGGCCGGGAGCGGCCAGCTTGCCGCCGGTCATCACCAGGTAGAACAGGTAGGAGAGCGACCCGAGCAGCACCGCGAGCCCTCCGGCGCTGAGGAACCGCGCGGCCCTGCTCACCGGCGCCCGCGAGCCGCCGCGCAGCCGACGCGCCAGCGCGACCAGCGGATAGGCGGCGAACGCGACGACGAGCAACACCAGTACCGCGAGCTGCATCGGCGCCGACTCCCACCAGGTCGGCGGCTCCACCGGCACGGTCGGGGACTCCTGGACGGGATCGGGGCCGGACGTCCGCGCGGTGGGCGGACGGCCCGCCGTGACGTCCTGGACCCAGGAGCCGACCAGGTCGGCGTATCCGGGAGCGAGCTCGGGCGACCGGGTGACGCCGCCGTCCGGGGTCAGGTGTGCGGCGTGGTCGGCGTCGGGGAAGAAGCGGAACGTGTAGTTCCGGTTGCCGCCATGCTCAAGCGCCCGGGCGAACCCCGGCGGGCTCTCCCGGGGCGGGGTCAGCAGATCGTGGACGCCCCAGATGCCGAGCACCGGCTGGTGCACGGCGGCCATGGTCGGCGCCGGGTCGTAGTACGGCTCGGGGAACATGCCGCCGTCCGCAAGCGTCCGGTACAGGTTGAGCTCGGCCCGGTCGACGAGTGGGCCCGACACCCCGGCCTTGCGCAGCCCGGCCGCCACGGCCCAGGTCTGCTGGCGCAGTGGTTGCAGGCTGTTCGCGCCCACGAGCACGACGAAGGCGATGTCCTTCGAACGTGAGGCCGCGATCGGGGCCACCCATCCGCCCTCGCTGAAGCCCCAGACGCCGACTTTCGCCGGGTCGACGCCCGGCTGGGAACGCAGCGTGGCCGCGGCGCCGAGAGCATCGTCGGCGAGCTGCGAGTACGAACGCTGGAAAAGCGAGTAGCCCTTGGACCTCTTGTCGTAGATCAACACGGACAGGCCCTGGCGGGCGAAACCGACGGCTTCGCTCATCAGCTTCGTGCGGGGCGTACCCGTACCCGAGCCGTGCACGAGGACGATGCCGGGCCGGGCGGGCTTTGCCGCGGCGGGTGAGAGGACCGTGCCGTGCAGGGTGAGCCCCCCGTCGCCGCGGAAGCTCACCTGCGTCGCCTTCAGGTCGGGCGGTACGGCAGGCGGAGTCTCGGTGGTCGCCGCGGCGGCCGCGGGGGTGGCGAGCAGGCAGAGGGCGGTGAGCGCCGCCAGGAGGCTTCGTCGCATAATGCCGACGATATTCGACAGAGAGATGTCTGCAAACATTTCTCTGCAGATATCGTTCTGTGGTACTAGACTGCTCCTCATGAAGGATGAGGAGTCATTCCTGCTCGACGACCCGGCGCGGCTCAAGGCACTGGCCCATCCCATGCGGCGGCTCATGCTGCGCCACCTCGACGTGCACGGCCCCGCGACGTCGACGACGCTCGGCGAGTCGCTCGGCGCCAATACCGGCACGACCAGCTACCACCTGCGCCAACTTGAGAAAACCGGCTTCATCGAGGAGATCCCTGAGCGCTCGACGGGCAGGGAGCGCTGGTGGCGCAAGGTCGAGGGACCGAGAGACATGCGGCTGCCCACGCCCGACCAGCTCGCCCCCGAGGACCGCCCCGTGCTCGCCGAGTTCCACCGGGTCGGCATGGACGAGGATCGCGTGCTGTTCGAGCGCTTTCCCGAGGCTTACCTGCGCGACCCCGACTGGGCCAGGGGATCGCGCGGTCTCGGCCGGATGACCAAGGCCGAGTTCCAGGAGTTCTTCGACGCCTACATCGCGCTGCTGATGAAGTACAGCCATCGGGCGGAAGACGCTCCGCCGGACGCGCGCCCCCTGTACATCCGGCTCTTCGCCCTACCCGCCGACGAGGACTGACTGCGTACAGCCGGCCTGGCCCCCGCTCGGGGGACAGGACACCTGGCCAAGCCCTACTAGGCGCAGGCGGCCATGGCGGGGCGGGCGTTCTCCCGTCCGGGGAACTCGACCCTGGAGAAGTGCTTGTCGAGCAGCCTGCGGACCGTACCGTCCTTGTAGAGGGCGGCGATCACTCCCCTGACGGCCTCGCAGGTGCGCCTGTCGCCCTTCTTGAGCGCCACCGCGTAGCGCTCGTCGGTGAGCTTGAGACCGAGCAGCCTGTGGTGGATGCTCTCCCGGTTGCCGTAGCCGGCCAGCAGCAGGTCATCGCCGGGGATCGCGTCGACCTCACCGGCCCGCAGCTTGTCGACGCACTCGGAGTAGGTCTTGGCGGGCACCAGGGTGAGCCGCTCGACCACGTCCTGGATCACGGCCACGGAGACGCTGGCGGCCGGCTCGCACATCCGGCTGCCCTCCAGGCCCTTCACGGTCACGATCAGCGAACTGTCCTTGACGAGGGCGTCGACGTGGGCGAGGTAGTAGGGCCCCGCGAAGGTGACGTCGTCGGTGTCGTTGATCGAGTAGGTCGCCAGCACCAGGTCGATGTCACCGTCCGCCAGCAGCTTCGGCCGCTCCGCGCGGGCGGTGGACCTGAAGGTGACGCCGCTCTCCGGCACCCCCAGCGCCTTGGCGATCTCAAGGGCCAGGTCGATCTCGAAGCCGCCCCACTTCCCGCCGTTGTTCAGTGCGATGCCGGGCAGGAAGTCGCGCACGCCGATGGTGAGCCTGCCCGTCTTGGCGGCCTTGTCGACCACCGAGGTGTACGAGGGGCGGGCGGTCTCGGCCGGCTCCGGCTCGCCCTGGGAGACGGTCCTCGGCCACCAGCGGACCGCGGCGAACGCCGCCCCCGCGATCAGCAGCACGGCGACCCCGATGGCGATCCAGCGCCTCCCCTGCCGGCGGGCCGGTGGCGCCGCCGGCCCGCCGACAAGGGTCGCGGACACCTGCCAGCTGGGCGGCGGCACCTCCCCCGCCTGTTCCGGGGAGGCCACGCTGTCGCCGTATCCGGGAGACGAGGGGTACTCCCGGTAGCCGGGAGAGGACGGGTACTCGCCATACCCGGGGGACGAGGGGTACTCCCGGTAGCTCGACGGGCGGCGCTCCGGAGAGCGGTGGTCGGGGTGGGACGGGCTCTCCGCGGGACCGTGCGCGGACGGGAGGTCGCCCCGGCCGGAGGTCTCACGGCGTTCGCCCTGCCCCGGCCGCCTGGTCCGGTCCTCCTGTCCCTCGGTACCGGTACCCTCCTGACCAGGGCGGAGGGGCGGGTCCTGGGCGAGGTTTCCCATCCGGAGCCCGGTGGACGGCAGGACCGGCTCACCCGGGGCGTTCGTCCGGTGAGTCGGGGTGCGCATCAGACTGGTCGCGTCGTCGTCGGGGCCCGGACCTTGGGCACGGGGCCGAGGCCGGTCGTGGCCCTGATCACGAGCCTGGGACTCGTCGCGGTTCCGGGTGCGGGAGCGGAGCTCGTCGGGGGCGGCGACCTTGGCCCCCTGGGTGAGGATCGCGGGCGAGGCGTTCACCGTCTCGGGGTGGCCGAGCATCCTGAGCAGGATCTGGTCCGCCGAGGGCCGGTCGGCGGGTGACTTGGCCAGCGCCGAGGTGACCACGCCGCGCAGCGGCTGCGGCAGCGAGCCGAGGTCGACCTCGTGGTTGAGGATGCGATTGAGCACCACGGCGATCGACCTCCCTTCGAAGATCGTCTCGCCGGTCGCGGCGAACGCGATGGTCGCTCCCCAGGCGAAGACGTCGGTGTGCGGCCCGACCTCGGAGCCGGAGATCTGCTCGGGCGCCATGTAGGCGGGGGTGCCGATGGCCCGGCTGGTGATCGTGCCGGTGGAGTCGAGGATGCGGGCGATGCCGAAGTCGACGACCCTCGGGCCGTCGGCGGCGATGAGCACGTTGTCCGGTTTGAAATCGCGGTGCACGATCGAGGCGTGGTGGATCGCGGTGAGCGCGGTGGCCGTGCCGATCGCCAGCCGCTGCAGCGCGGCGCCCCGCAGGGGGCCGTCGGTCTCCACGACCTCGCTCAGCGACCTGCCCTCGATGTACTCACTCGCGATGTAGGGGGTGTCGCCCTTGAGGTCGGCGTCCAGGACGGCCGCCGTACAGAAGGACGCGACCCGCTGGGCCGCCCGCGCCTCCCTGGCGAACCTGGACCTGGCGGTGGCGTCGCCGGAGAACTTCACGTGCAGCAGCTTGATCGCCGCCCGCTCCCCCGCGGCGTTGATCCCGAGGTAGACGATGCCCTGCCCGCCCTCGCCGATCTTTCCGACGACGCGGAACGGCCCAAGCTGGCGCGGCTCTCCCGCTTCCAGTGGCGCGATCTCCGACATCATCGCCCCCACGGTCTCGTAATCTCCAACGTGGCAAACTTTACGGCGCCATAGCTCATACCCTCCCTTTGTTATCCCGACGTGACCTCAGTTTTCCTACAACGTGGCCATGTCCACAGCCCCCGTCATGGTGAGATGCCAGACACGTTCACTCCCCAATCTCCGACATTCACCCCAATCTGGCGCTCCAGCCGCTTAGATCGCTACCGTTGTACGTCCCTCAGGCAAGCCGGAGCAAAAACTTCCATGCGCCGATATATCGGTTATCGCGAGTTCGTACAGCGCGATCAGCGTTCCCTCGTCGGCACCGCCCTCCTTCTCACCGGCAGCCACGAGCAGGCCATCCGCCTCGCCCTGCGCTCCTTCCACACGGTCGCCCTCTCCTGGCCGCCACCGGTGTGGGAGAACCCCACCACGCACGCCCAGATCGCGCTCTACCGCCGCTTCCTGGCGCGGCCGAGCGCCGCCGGGCCGACGGCTCTGGTGCGGCTGCCTCCCCGGCAGCGCCTCCTCGTCGTCGCCTGCCTGCACGACGGCAGGAGCCGCGCCGAGATGGCCTCCGTCCTCGGCCTGCCGGAGAAGACGGTGGAGGCGGAGATCACCGAGGCGGTCGACACCCTCACCAAGGGGAACGAGACCCGCCTCGTCAACAGGATGGCCACGGCGGCGGGCGAGGCGTCGGTTCCCGACCTCAGCGCCCGGTCCATGCGCACGCTCAGGCGGCGTCGCAACCGGGGAGCCCTCCTCGCCGTGGCGGCGGCGCTGGTACCGGTCGGCCTGATCGCCGCCTTCGTCATGCTCCAGCGCGCGGAGGTGTGGAACTCGGCGCTGGGCGAGCGGAACCGGCCGCACGCCGCACAGGTCCAGGAGCCGGTACGGGCGGTCTCCAGCCCCGCGCCGAGCGCCACCCCGGCACCGTGGCAGGCGCCGCGGACCTCCTCGGTGATCCGCTACGCGATCCCCGGCCGCTGTCCCGGCCAGGGCGTCCAGGCGGACGGCACGTCCCCGGCACGGGCCGGCGACGTGACCTGCGCGGGCTGGACCCTGAAACTGGTCTCCAGCGGCTCTGAGAACTCCGCTCCCGGCCTTCCCCCGTGCGAGGGCACAGATCCCTGCGAGTCGACGCTGAGCGTTCCCGACGCCGCTCAGCGCCTCGCGCGCGGCGACGGCGAGGAGCACCCTCGGCTGGTTCCCGCCATCAGCCATGACGGGCGCCGCATCGCCTACCTCAGCGCGGCGGAGCGCCGCTATGTCGCCCACGACCTCGGCAGCGGGGTGAAGCGCTACCTGTCGCCGGTTCTCGCCTCCGCCGACACCGAGAACGGCACGCTGGTGAGCGTCTCCTCCAACGGCCGCCACTTCACGGTCACGCTCGGCGAGCGGCGGCTGCGAACCGACTTCACGACCGGCGACCTGACGTCCGTACCGGCGGAGCAGCTGCCGCCGACCGAGAAGGTCGCCGCCTGGCTTGGCAAGAGGTACGGCACCTGGGCCGACTCTCCCAGCGGTAGGTACTCCGCCGCGATCGTCGCGGGGAAGGGCGAGGACCCCCACAGTCTCCATGTCATCGACGCCGAGTCGCGGCGGGTCTTCAGGCGGCTCCCGCTCCCCGAGACGGAGCGGCCCGCCACCGCCGAGGTGGTGAGCTGGCTGGACACCCGCGAGGTGGTCGTCAGGATGAGCGCCAGGGACGGCGGCGAACCCCTCGGCCTCTTCCGGGTGGACGCCGTCACCGGACGGGCGCGCCCCCTGCCCGGCCTCCCCGCCGACGCCCCGATCGTGCTGGGGGCCGCGGTGACCCCGTGATCCCGTACGACCAGCGGGAAAACACGGAAAAAGGCCGCCCCGGAGACACGGCGGCCCCACGACCCCGTACGACCAGCGGGAAAACACGGAAAAGAGCCGCCCCGGAGACACGGCGGCCCCACGACCCCGTACGACGAGCGGGAAAACACGGAAAAAGGCCGCCCCGGAGACACGGCGGCCCCACGATCCCGTATGACGAGCGGGAAAACACGGAAAAGGGCCGCCGTAGGGGCGGCCCTTTCCTCGCGGTCGGGGGTTGACCTGACGCGGTCAGACCATCTTCTTCTTCAGGTTCTCGTCCAGCGCCGCCAGGAAGTCCTGGGTGGTCAGCCACTTGGCGTCGCCGCCGACCAGCAGGGCGAGGTCCTTGGTCATCTGACCGCCTTCGACGGTCTCGACGCAGACCTGCTCCAGCTTGTCCGCGAAGTCGATCACCGCGGGAGTGTTGTCGAGCTTGCCGCGGTGCTGGAGACCCCGGGTCCACGCGAAGATCGAGGCGATCGGGTTCGTGGAGGTGGGGTTGCCCTTCTGGTGCTCACGGTAGTGACGGGTCACCGTGCCGTGGGCGGCCTCGGCCTCGACGGTCCGGCCGTCGGGGGTGAGCAGGACCGAGGTCATCAGGCCGAGGGAGCCGAAGCCCTGGGCGACGGTGTCGGACTGGACGTCGCCGTCGTAGTTCTTGGCGGCGCCGGGGTGCAGCAGCTCGATGGAGGCACCGGGTACGTGTGGCGCGATATGCGGCCACGCCGCGATGACGTTGTCACTGCCGGCAAC
>NZ_JBEXGU010000126.1:0-27791 GCF_040607515.1 Streptosporangium sp. NPDC005286
CCGCGGGCCCCGTGCCCGCGGAGCGGCGGCTCGGGCAGGTCGCCGGGGTTTCGTGACTCCCGCCCCGGCGCCAATGCCGAGCGGAACTGCGCGCCTTCCTGCCTGAATAGGAAGCGGCGCATCGGCTCCCGTTTGGGCGCCGATGCCGCCCGGCGGGCAACCTGCGTGGAGATTGCAGATCAGCTGAGGCGTGCGGCCCAGACGGTGCGTTCGGTGCGTACCGAGAGGTCGTCGCGACGCAGGATGCTGTGCGGGCTGTCTGTGTCGAGCAGCCGGTCGAGCGCGGCGAGATCTGCGGCCGGAAGCGCCTGTGCGGCGGCACCGCGGATGCGTAGCAGACTGCTGAGTGCGTAGCGGCCGATGGCCTCGCGGTGGGAGCCTTCGATGTTCACGGCGATGGTGCGCTCGCCTTCGAGGGTGAACCCGGCGGCGATCAGCATCGGCCCCCAGTCGGCGCCGCGGTGGGGCACGTGTTCGGCGTGAAAGCGCTCGGTCGCGGCGTGGCAGCGGTCTTCCAGGCCGGGCCGGTCCTCCGGGGCATTCTCGGGCAGGAAACGCGGGAATCCGGCCAGCTCGACGACGGCGAACAGGCCGTCGGGCGCGAGCATGCCGTGGACGTTGCGCAGTGCGCGGTCGGGGTCGGCCATGTGGTGCATCGAGGCCGAGGCCCAGACCAGGTCCGGCGTGCCGAGGTCGGGCCAGTCGGCGGCGTCGAGGTCGGCCTGCACGGTGCGCACGCGGTCATCCGCATTCTGGGCGCATGCCTTCTTCCGCAGGCGCTGCAGGTGTCCGGGCGAGGCGTCGACGGCTGTGACGTGCGCCTCGGGGAAGCGGTCGAGGAGGGCGAAGGTGCCCGCTCCGGTGCCGGAGCCCAGGTCCACGATATGGCGCGGGCCGGCCTTCAGAGGCAGCCATGCGGTGATGGACGCGATGTGCTCACCGAGGACCTCCGCGTCCAGGTCGAGGATCTCCGCCTGGCCGGCGTCGTCCTGCTGGTGGTGGCCGTGCTGCGCGCCCTGGTGAGGGGTGTGCGGGTGTGTGTGGGTCATGCCGTCACCGTAAGGCGGGTTTGCCTACACGGCACGACGGCTCCCGGGATGCGCAAGATGTCGGCGCGTGGCGGTGCCCGACGCGCAAGGCCCACCCGTACCGAGGGTGCGCGTTGCCGTCATTCGCGGATGCCGGGGGTGTCGCAGTCGCCGCCGTTGTCGCGCTGGTGTCCGCGGCGGGCATCGCGGTCGAAGATGCCCAGAATTTCACACGGTCCGCCTTCGGCGCCGATGGCGTGCGGCATCATGGTGGGGAACTCGGCGGCCTGGTTGGTCTCGAGACGGAAGCGCCGGTGGCCCAGCATGAGGATCGCGGTGCCGGAGAGTACGACCAGCCATTCCCGGCCGGGGTGGGCACGCATGCGGGAGGGGTTGTCGGGCGGCGGCTCGGTCATGCGCTGGCGTACGACGCTCATGCCGGGGTCGCCCTTCACGGGCCAGCGCATCAGGCCGTGGGTGCCGTCGATCATCGGGCTGGTGACGACGTCGTCGGTGGCGGTCTCGACGAGCTGGTCGAGGGTGGTGTCCAGGGCGCGGGCGAGGGTGACGAGTTGGTCCAGGGCGAGGCGGCGCTGGCCGTTCTCGATGCGGCTCAGTGAGGACTGGCTGAGGTTGGCGCGGGTGGCCAGTTCTTCCAGGGACCAGCCCTGTGCGACTCGCAGGGCGCGGATGCGTTTGCGTACGAGGCTGTCCAGGTCTCCGATTTCTTGCGTCATGGGCAACATCATATGCCTGTGATGCAAGGCGGGTTTAACGTCGTGTGCAGAAGGCCCGGAAGGGTTGGGCCACGCACGATGAAAGGGCGCGACATGTCTGTGCGGACTTCCGCGTACGCGAGCGACGCACTGCCCGGTGAGACCGTGGACGTTGTGGTGATCGGCGGCGGCGCCGCAGGCTTGAACGGTGCCCTGATGCTGGCCCGCTCCCGCCGTTCGGTCGTCGTGATCGACAGCGGGACGCCTCGCAACGCGCCTGCCAAGGCCATGCACGGCTTCATCGTGCTGGACGGCACGCCGCCCACCGAGCTGCTCAAGCGGGGCCGGGAGCAGGTGCGCCAGTACGGCGGCCAGGTCGTCTTCGGAGAGGTGACCTCTGCCGAACCGGCCGCCCCAGCCGTCGACGGTGATCTGCGTTTCACGGTCAGCCTGGCCGACGGCGGCACGGTGACGGCACGCCGCGTGCTGGTGGCCACCGGCCTGCGGGACGTGCTGCCAGACGTGCCCGGCCTCGCCGAGCACTGGGGGCACGGTGTGGTGCACTGCCCGTACTGCCACGGCTGGGAGGTACGCGACGAACCGATCGGCATCCTCGCCGTCGGCCCCGCCTCGATCCACCACGCGCTGCTGTTCCGCCAGCTGACCGACGACCTCGTCTACCTCACCCACGGCACCGATCTCGACGACGACACCCGAGCGCGCTTCGCCGCCCGCAACATCCGCATCATCGACACCCCGGTGCAGGAAGTCATGACGAGCGAGGACGGCGGCATCGCGGGCGTGCGCCTGACCGATGGCACGGTCGTGGCCCGCCGCGTCCTCGCGGTCGCCACGCAGGTGCAGGCCCGCACCGAGGGCCTGGACGGTCTGAAGCTGCCGATGGAGGACCTGCCCGACAACATGGGCCGCCGCTTCGCCTCCGGCATGGCCGGCACCACCGAGGTGCCGGGCGTGTGGGTCGCCGGCAACGCCACCGACCTGACCGCCCAGGTGGGCGCCTCCGCCGCGGCGGGCGCTCTGGCCGGCTCCCACGTCAACGCCCTCCTGGCCATCGCCGACACCGACGCGGCCCTCGCCTCCGCCCAGACCGGCACCACCGCCTGACGTCAGGGCTCGTACCAGCCCACCGCGCACCCGCGCTCAGCCGCGCGTGGTGGCCGGCCCCCTACTCCATCCACTTCGGCGACCGGACCTGCTCCGGCGCTGACGCTGCATGCCCATTTTGAGAGGAATCCATGAGTACGAACCAGCCTCCACAGGCGGCGGCCGCTGACGGAAGCGGCGGAGGCGCACCGGATGCACGCCAGCTGCGCACCATTCTGATTGCGGTCTCCATCGCGCTGATGGCCGTCATCGCGTCGGTGTCCGGGCTGAACGTCGCCCAGACGCACATGGCCGTCGAGTTCGGCGCCTCACAGAACATCATTTTGTGGATCATCAACATCTACACCCTGACCCTGGCCGCGCTGCTGCTGCCGCTCGGCGCGATCGGTGACCGCCTGGGCCGCAAGCCCATGCTGATCGCCGGGCTGGGTGTCTTCGGCGTCGCCGGCGTCGCGGCGGGCCTGGCTCCGACGGCCGAGGTGATGCTGGCCGCGCGCGTGGCCGGCGGTATCGGCGCTGCGATGATCATGCCCATCACTCTCGCCGTCATCACCTCCACCTTCCCCGAGGAGAAACGTGGCACGGCGATCGGTGTGTGGACCGGCGTCGCCGGAGGCGGCGGCATCCTGGGCATGTTCCTCTCCGCGCTCCTCGTCGACGTCGCCGACTGGCGCCGGCTGTTCGTCCTGCCCGTGGTCCTGATCATCGTGGCCCTGGCCATGACGCTGAAGTCGGTCCCCAACTCCCGCGAGAGGTCCGCCCACAGCTTCGACACCGTCGGCGCGCTGGTATCCACGGTCGCGGTGGTCGGGCTCATCTTCGTCCTGCAGGAGGGTCCCGAGCGTGGCTGGACTGCGCCCGTGACTCTGATCAGTCTCGCTGTCGGTCTCATCGCCGCCATCGGCTTCGTGGCCTGGCAGCTGCACCGCCGGGACTCATCGCTGCTGGACGTGCGGCTGTTCCGTGAGCGCGGCCTGGCCGGCGGCTCGATCACGCTGCTGGTGGTCTTCGGCGTCCAGGCGGGCATCGCCGTGGTTCTCTTCCCGTTCTTCCAGGCCGTGCTCGGCTGGTCGGGGCTGCTGTCCACGCTGGCGCTGATGCCCATGGCCGTGATGATGATGACGACCTCCGGCCTGGCCCCCAAGCTGGCCGCACGCATCGGCTCCCGCTCGACCATGGCCGCGGGCATTGCGCTGGCCGGCGCCGGACTGGCCCTCATGGCCCTCTTCGTCTCCGTCGACGGGGGCTACCTGACCATCCTGCCCGGCATGCTCGCCATGGGCATCGGCATGGGCCTGTCGATGACACCCTCCACCGAGGCCATCACCGGCTCCCTGCCGCGCGAGAAGCAGGGCGTCGCCTCCGCCCTCAATGACGTCACCCGCGAATTCGGCACCGCCCTCGGCGTCGCCCTGCTCGGAGCGCTGCTGTCCGCCGGCTACCGCAGCGCCATCGACGACCGCCTGCAGGGCATTCCCCAGGGTGCCGCGGACACCGCGCGCGAGGGTATCGCCAACGCCGTCGAGGTGGCGGGCAGCACCGGCTCGCACGCCCAAGACCTGGTCCGCGCCGCCCAGCAGTCCTTCGTCGACGGCTGGCAGCAGGCCATGTGGGCAGGCGTCGCCGTCATGGGCGCTCTGTTCGTCTACATCGCCCTGCGCGGCCCCAAGAACTCCGCCCCCACGACGGCCGACGACGTCGAGACCACCGAGGCCGTCGCCGCCCGATGACCGCGTAAGAGGTGAGCGGACAGCACGAAGACCGCCGTCCATGGCTGGGCGTTGGGCGCCGCGACCTCGCGGTGCCCAACGCCCAACCCCAACCGTCTCAGCTCTCGGACCACCACCAAGCAGGAGTACCACGGATGAGCAACATCGAGCTGACCGCAGACAACTTCAACGAGGTCATCTCCGGCTGAATCCTTTCTCCCTTCCCGTGGCGCTAGCGGCGGTGTCTGTCGAGCAACTGGCTCCCGACGTCGACATAGCCGGCGAACAGTCCGATCACGTCCTGGAGCCGGTCCTGCGCGGGGCCTGGACCCAGCAGGGCCTCGCCGTCGCGCAGGGCGGCGATCAGGGTTCTGGCCCGCGCGTGGCTGGCCTCCAGCAGTGACTCGATCCCTCCGGTGGCCTCCACCAGGAGCCTGCGGCTGCCGGGCTGCGGGATCACCTTGGCGAGTCCCCAGGAGTTCAGCTGCCGCACCGCGGTGCTCACCGCGCCCTTGCTCAGGTCGAGCTCGGCGGCGATCGCGTCGAGAGAGGCCGGCTCCTCGGTCATCAGGAGCAGCCCGTAGACGCGACCGGTCGCGTGCGGGAGGTTCCATGAGGCCAGCAGGTCACCCACCGAGGTGATGAACGCGCTACGCCTGGTCGCGCTCACCGCCGTGCCCGCCCCGAGTCCGGGAGCGTACGCAGGAACGCCTCGATCGCCGCGTTCACCGCGTGCGGGTCGTCCTGGTTGGCGATGTGGCCCGCGCCGGGGATGACCACCTCCTGGACGCCTTCCACCGCGGCCCACCCGCGCATGGCCGAGGCGATGTTGCCGGTACGGTCTCGCTCGCCGCGGATCAGGCACAGCGGCACCGGCGTACGGTAGCCGGGGTCCGGGTCGAGGAGCTCGACGGTCGCCCGCCACACCTGGACGAACTCCCGCTTCGACAGCAGGGAGAACGCCCGCCGCGCATCCGCCCGCGCGCCCTCCGTCACCGCGGAGGCCTCGGCCATCACGCCGGGAAGGCGGCCGGCCGGAATCATCGACAGGCTCGGCGCGGCCACCTTCAGCAACAGGCGCTCCGTCCATGACAGCGGCCCGGTGTTCCACGCCGAGTCGATGACGATCAGCGCCCGGGCGAGGTCCGGATGCCGCCGGACGACCGCCTGGCCGAGGTTGCCGCCGAGGGACTGTCCCACGAGCACCGGCCGATCGAGCGCGAGGTGCTCGATGAGCGCGCACAGGTCCGCGATCGCCTGCTCGGCGGTGAACGGAACGCCCGCCGGGCGAGAGCGGCCGTGGCCGCGCATGTCCCAGGTGACGACCCGGTATCCCCGGGCGCGCAGCTGCTCGCTCTGGGCGTCGAACATCACGTGATCGGCCCCGGCTCCGTGCGAGAACACCAGCGGCACACCGTCGCCACCGCTGTCGGCGTAGTGGAGGGCACATCCCCGCAGCGAGAGCGTCGATGACATATTCGCCATTTACTAAACATAGCAAATATGCCCGGTTGTGGAAGACAGCCGAGATCGCGGGCCGTCGCCCCGGCCTCGCCCGCCAGGGGCCGGACCCCGGCGAGACGGCCTACAGCTGCCCGCGTGCCTCCTCGGCCTGGCGCAGGATGGCCTTCGCGCCAGTCGCCTCGGCGAGCGTGCCCGCCTCCTCGACCAGGGCGAGCGCGTCGTCGCGGCGGCCCTGCGCGAGGGCGATGTAGCACAGCCCGACCAGGTTCGCGGCGACACCGGGCAGGAAGCCGAGCTCCCGGCGGAGCCGTACCGACTCCTCCAGGCGCTCCCGTGCCACCTCCAGCCGAATCCGTACGGCTCTCCGAACGGCTGGGGAGGTCCGGCGCCTCGCCCGGAGGACTCGCCGTACGCCCCGGGAGTGCGGCGAGTCCTCCGGGAGTCAGGAGGCGGGTTTCTCGTCGGTCCAGCCGGCTTCGAGGACGGTCTCGGAGTTCCACACGGTGCCCGGCGCGAATCCGGCCTGCAGGCCGCCCGGCCGTACCACGACGCTGTCCCTGGCCAGTGCCCGCCCGGTCACCTCGTCGAAGATCAGGCGGTTCCGCAGGATCCCCTCGCCGCCCTTGGCGTCCGCCTTCGCCCTGACCCGCTCCTCGATGGCGACGGCGCTGCCGGTACGGCCCTCCGCGTCGACGACGTCACGGACGACCTCGATGCTCTCCAGGTCGGCGAGCATCCGGAAGGCGGCACCGCGCACCTGCGGGGTGACCGGCATGTCGGTGATCAGCCCGACCGTGACGGCGAACAGCCAGGCGTCCGACGACATCGGGGCGTCCGACTCGGTGCCGTGCCCCCCGTACGAGCGCAGCAGCCACGCCTTGAGCCTGTCCGGGTCCTTCGGCAGGCCGCGCAGGTCCTTCATGGTGACGTTGCGGCCCAGCCAGAACACCTTGTCCCCGTCGACGAGGGGGGCGTGGCCGTCCTGCGCCGCTCCCGGCTCGGTCGACAGGGTGAAACCTGCGGATTTCGGGTTGTTGCCCCTCTTGGGGGACCTGACCTGGATCTCGGCCGGGGAACCGGCCCGCTCCCAGGCCGCCCTGTCGTCCGGACCCGCGGGCTCCGCGCCGAGGGAGCTCGTCCGGCTCCACTGCTCCCCGCCGGTCGCCGACGGGGTCCACACCTCGTTCCGCTGCCGGTCCACGACGGTGTAGTCCCCGTCGGCCGCCTCGAACAGGTTCCGGCTCACCGACACGGTGTGCCAGTAGGCGCCGGTCACATCCGGCTGGCGGGCCGCCCCGTGGGCGGCGGCGAGCAGGATGGATCTCCCGGAGAGCTCGATGCGCGGGGTGGCGGTCGCCGGGCTCGAGATCACCTGGGCGGAGGGCGCGCGCGGCGCCATACCGCCGGTCGCGGAGATCGTGACGGCGACCGCGGTCACGGCCGCGGCGGCTCCGGCGAGGCCGAGACCCCACACCGGGCGTACGATCCTGCGCCTGGCCGGGGCCGGCCGGGGCCGCGCCATGACGCGGGAGAGCTCGGCGGCCCTGGTACGCGGGTCGACCGGGGTGTCGTCCAGGTGCGCGGGGCGTGCGGCCCGCAGCTGATCGATGGGGTTCATGACCACTCCTCGCTGAGGTTCCTCATCCGGGGCTCGGGACTCACGGCGGTGTCCATCCGCTGTTTGAGCCGCCGGCGAGCGCGGTGCAGCCGCACCCAGAAGGTGGTCGGAGAGCAGCCGACGACCTGGGCCGCGTCGCGGGGGGAGAGCCCCTGCCAGGCGGTCAGGATCAGGATCTCCCGATCGTCCTCCGACAGCCCGGTCAGCGCCCTGAGCACGCTGAGCCGTTCGGTGACCTGATCCGCGACGTCGTCCTCGGTCCAGGCCCGCAACTCGGCGCTGAGCGCGTCCCGCCGGATCTCCGCCCGGATGTTGTCGCGCAGCACGTTGCGGGCCACCCCGAGGAGCCACGGCAGCGCCGGCTCCGGCACGTCCTCCAGCCGTCGCCAGGCGATCGCGAACGTCTCGCTCACCACCTCGTCCGCGACCTGCCGTCCCGCGCGGCTGACCACGTAGGCCCAGACGCGCTGCCGGCACTCGTCGTACATGCCGGTGAATCTCTGCGAGTCGTCCGTCACCGCCCCGCCCCCTTCGTCCCGGATGTGTTCTTCTGACACCGGGAAGTGGCCGGGGACCCTCGGTTGTTACCCGCTTCCTCGAAAAAGGGTACGAGCCTCCTGAGACCGCCGGTCAGGGGCGGCGGGCTGCGGCGACGAACAGCGGCATCGTGAGGAAGAGCCTGCCGTCCCGCGCGCGCCCGGCCTGCTCCTCGATCCAGCTGCCGGCCTGGTCCTCGGTGATGGCCCCGACCGAGCGGGCGGCATCAGCGCACGGATCGGCGCCGACCCGCCGGCCCGCGCTCGGTCACGCTGAGCGGCTCGGCTCCGAATCCCGGAAAGCGGAAACAGCGGCTGGTCACCCTCGTCGACCAGCCGCTGTTTCATGTGGAATTCGCCGGCGCTCCGGTCCCCCGACATTCAGCGCCGACAGCGACATCGTTCGGCATAGGGTGATGTTCTGGGAACCTGGAAGCTTCCAGGGTGCTAAGGGGCGGAACAGATGCGGACGATCCTCTTGCAGGCCGAGGCCCCCGACGACGGAGCGGTCGTCATCGAGCTTCCTCCGGGTCGCGAGGTCACCTTCGGCCGCGGAACGGAGAGCGCCCCGGTCGACTTCCCGCTGGACCATCCGGGGATCTCCCGGCGGGCCGGGATCATCCGGGCCGTGGACGACTACTGGCTGCTCACCAACCTCAGCCGGGACGCCACCCTGGTCGTGGAGAACCCGGAGGGCGGCGGGGAGTTCCTCAAGGTGGCTCCGCGGCGGGTGGCGGCGCCCGTGCCGTTCGAGTTCGCCCGCGTGGTGCTCCCGGTGGCGGGTGGCGCCTGCTCCTTCCTGGTCTTCGCCTCGCAGCACAGCTTCATCGACCCCGACGCGCCCGAGAGCGCGGCGGTCGGCGAGCCGACCGTCTCCGGCTTCCCCGTGGACGAGACGGCGAAGTACTTTCTCGTGCTGATCGCGCTCTGCGAGCCGCGGCTGCGCGACGGCTCGTCCCCGGTCATCCCGACGGTGCCGGAGATCCTGGAGCGGCTGCGCGACGTTCCCGGCGGCGCGGGACTGACCCGGGCCGCGGTCAACTTCCACATCGACTATCTGGCGCGTACGAAACTGCGCGTCAAGCCGCCGTCGGGCTCGCGCAAGGCCGACTGGCAGCGCGCCGCGCTGGTCTCCGTGGCGCTCCGCTTCGACCTGGTGCGGGAGGAGCATCTGAAGCGGCTGGACAGCTGATCACACCCTGTGGAGGGTGGCCCGGTGGACCACCCTCGCCGTTCCAGGTCCGCGTGCCGCCTCCGGCTCATCCGTCGGCGGGAACGGCCTCCCAGACAACGGGTGCATCACGGCTCGTAGGCGGCCCGGTGTCGCCGTACCAGGTCGGCGTGGGCCTGGAAGCGCGCGGGAATCCCGCCCTCCTGGCGGACCACGTCGTCGGAGGAGCGGAACGCCACCGCGCCCAGCAGCCCGGGGTCTCCGGGCACCCCGGCCAGCAGCGGCAACCGTCCGCACAGGTAGCGGCCGACGGCGGGGATGGTGTCCTCGGGCGAGAGGGGCGGGGCGAGGATGGTGCCCCGGCGGTCGGGCGGCAGGTAGTACTGGAGCACCGACGGTGTCCAGCGCGCGAGGCCGTACTCGTCCTTGGCCGCGTCGAACAGGTTCGCGTCGAAGCCGCTCTCCGCCTTCAGGATTCCGGCGACCAGTGCCGGGCTCAGACCTGGCTCGGCGCACATCGTGCCGGTTTCGACGATCAGCGCGCGATACTCCCGGGGGATGTCGGAGCCGGAGCGCAGCCACCGCCCGAACGGGTCGGCCATCCGCGAGTCGACCATCCCCGCCCCCGAGACACCCGCCAGCACGAGAACCGCCGAGGCCATGGTCTTCGCCACCCGGTGGCCCGTTCGCCGGGGCGAACCCGTCAGGGTGCCGGCCAGCAGTCGCGCGCGGTAGAGCTGGCGGACCGCGCTGGGCCTGGACCTCGGGTTGGGGTCCAGGCAGTCGCTGACCCAGGGGCGCCAGGCCTCGGGCAGCGAGACCGGAAGCGACAGGGGGGACTCGCCCGCCGCGTACTCGACGGCGGCCACATAGCGCGCGCGAGCGGTGGGGGCGCTGAAGGGAAGGTGGCCGGTGAGCAGCTGGCACGCCGTCACGCCCAGCGCCCAGATGTCGGCCGAGGCCCGCACCGCGTGCCCCTTCTCGCTCAGCGGCTCCCCCCAGCGCTCGGGAGGCACGTGGTCCACCGAGCCCATCGGGGGAAGGTAGCCGTGCGTCCCGTCCATCTCGGTGGCCAGACCGAAGTCGGCGAGCCGTACCGAGCCGTCGGCCATCACGAGCACGTTGTTGGGTTTGAGGTCTCCGTGCACCCACCTCTCGGCGTGCATGTGCGCGAGCCCCTCGCAGATCTCGGCGATCAGCCTCGGCGCGCCGGGAACCGGAGCCCCCTCCCCGATCAGATCGGCCAGTGACCGTTCCGCCAGGTCCATCACCAGAACGCACGCGCCGTCGAGTTCGGAGTTCCCGGCGTCGTCGACGACGAGCGTCTCCCGCAGCCGGATCAGCCGGGGGTGCCGGAGCCTGCCGTGCAGGCGTAACTCCCGCTCCGTCATGTCCCGCAGGTGCCGCAACTGCCGCCGGGTGAGCGTGCCGGTGGGCAGGAACTTCAGCGCCGCCTCTCTCCCGTCTCGCGTTCCCCGGTAGACGCTCGCCCAGCTCCCCGTGGCGACGGGCCTGCCGACCCGCCAGTCACCGACGCGATACCCCGAGGGGACGCTGACCGCCCATCCCTTGGTGTCCATCGTCCTGCCGCCCTCTCACATCACCGAGCCGGCGCGATGACCGCGGTCATCACCCGGGACGCCGTGAACAGGTGGATGTACCTCGGACGGATCACCGTACCGGGGCCAGACCGTCATGCTAGATCGAATACGAGTGCGCGGAGCATCGTCACCGCGGCCGGCTCCGCCATGCCGGTGGCAGCCTGCCCGCGGGTCTTTTCGGTCGGTCCGGCAGGAGCGTCGGTGTCGCCCTCATAACGCGGGGGTTCCGAGGCGCGCGCAGGTCAGCGCGGTGGTCGATATCCCGCCCGCCGGGATCCCTTGCGGGGAGGCGACGGCTGGTTATCGTTTTTTCGGAACAGTCAGGACGGCCGGTCAGCAAGGGAGCTACATGAGCGAGACTCCGACGCCTCCGCTGTACATGCGGCGAGCAGGGTTCGACCCGGATCCGGAACTGGGAGCGCTGCGGGACGGGGAGGGGATCGGGCGTGCCGGCACACCCTTCGGCGTCGACGCCTGGTTGGTGACCCGCTACGCGGACGTACGGACGGTGCTGAGCGACCCCGAACGGTTCAGCAACGCCGTGGGGATCGACTTCGTGCCGTCCGGCACGAAGATGAGCAAGGAGGAGGTCGCGGCGCTGCGCGCGGGCAACATGCTCGCCCTCGATCCTCCCGAGCACACCCGGCTGCGCCGGGTGCTGACGCCGGAGTTCACCATCCGCCGGATGCGCCGGCTGGAGCCGCGGATCACCCGCATCGTCGAGGAGCACCTGGACGCGATGGAACGCGCCGGGTCCCCGGCCGACCTGGTGTCGTCGTTCGCGCTGCCGATCCCCTCACTGGTGATCTGCGAGTTGCTGGGGGTGCCGTACGCCGACCGGGAGGACTTCCAGCGCACAAGCAGCAAGATGCTCGATGTGGGGGCGCCCTTCGAGGAGCGTCTGACGGCGCAGCTGGAGTCGCGCGCCTACATCGGCGAACTGGTCGCCCGCGCCCGGGTCGATCCCGGGGAGGAACTGCTCGGCACGCTGGTGCGCGAGCACGGCGACGACCTGACGGTGCACGAGCTCGTCGGCATCGGGACCCTGCTGCTGCTGGCCGGACACGAGACCACCTCCAACATGCTCGGACTGGGCACGCTGGCCCTGCTCCGCCATCCCGACCAGCTGGAGCTGCTGCGGAAGGAGCCCGAGCGCATCGACGCGACGGTGGAGGAGCTGCTGCGCTGGCTCAGCATCGTCCACTCCGGCACCGCCAAGGTGACCACCACGGAGGTCGAGATCGCCGGCCAGGTCATCGGGCCCGGCGAGCTGGTGGTCTGCGCGCTGCCCGCCGCCAACCGCGACGCCGGGTTCCTGCCCGACCCCGAGACGCTGGACATCACCCGGGGCGCGCCCGGTCACCTGGCCTTCGGCCACGGCGTGCACCACTGCCTGGGCGCACCGCTGGCCCGGATGGAGATGCGCATCGCCTTCCCGGCACTGCTCGGGCGCTTCCCCGAGCTGCGCGTGGTCGAGCCCGAGGCGCACTTCCGCTCTTTCAGCGTCGTGTACGGCCTGACGTCCCTGCCGGTCGCCTGGTAGCCGGCACGGCTCCGACAGGACCGCCCGGGGCCGCGATCGCGGCTCCGGGCGGCTGTGGTTCCGGGCGGGTACGGCTCAGGCCGCGCCCGAGCTCAGGTCGCCGTCGAAGACCTTGTCCAGGAAGCTCTCCAGGTTGACGACGACTCGCATGATCCGCTCCTCGTTGCCGAGCGTCTCGAACCGCACGCCGAGCTCCGTCTTCCTGATGTCCCGCACGTAGAGGGAGCAGGCCAGGTCGGCGCACATGTAGGTGCCGACCGTGTTGCCCTGGCGGCCCGCGGCGCCGGCCCTGGGCGCGACGAACAGGGAGATCCCGGTGCCGGCGTGCGGTGTCACGCAGATCGAGCAGACCGTGCTCTTGGCATAGCTCCTGTGCACCTCCCGGCTGAGGCGCAGGGTGACGCCGACGAGCTCGCCGCGCCGCTCGGTGACCAGGTAGCCCCGGTCGGGCGCGCCGGGGTCGAGCCAGCCCAGGAAGTCAAGGTCGGCCCAGGGGGTCTCCGGCAGGCTCCTGGGCAGGTTGATCCTGCGCGCCTCCCCCTTGGAGCAGTTGACGAAGGATCCGCGGATCTCCTTCTCACCGACCGGAATCATGACTCACCCACTGTTGATCGACACGTCTGCTGGGGCCCTGCCCGCGCGACCGGCGCCGCCGCCGGGAAGGGGCAGGACACGGGCGAACCGCCGGGCCCCGTCTTTCGGACATCCGGTTTTCGGACATCCGGCGCCGACCACTATCTCAGCGCGACATCGGGGACGTCGAATGCTTTTCCGACACCCGGGGATCGCGCGCGTGCACGTTTCAGTAGCGGCTCAACCCTCATCCGCCGGCCGTCGTACGAGCGCGGCGAGAATCCCCGGTGATCCGACCTGGCCGCCTGCCGATCCCGGACCGCTGGATCCGCTGGAAGCTCACCCGGAGCCAGGAGTCTCGCGGACCATCGCCACCAAGGTCGGCCTGGGGGACCTCAGATCTCCTTGAGGAACCCGGCGTCGACGGCGAAGTCCGCGCCGGTGGTGCTCGCCGAGCGCGGCGAAGCGAGCAGGGCGATCACGTCGGCGACCTCCTGCGGTTCGACGAGGCGGCCGGTGGTCAGCTTCATCATCTCCGGTGCGACGCTGTTGATCACGGTGTCCCGGTCGGTGCCCGCCTGGGCGGCGATGATGTCGGCCGCGCCGCCCTCCTCTGTCCACCACGCGGTCCGCACGGGCCCCGGAGAGACGGTGTTCACCCGGATGCCCTGCGGTCCGAACTCCTCCGACAGCGCCTTGGTGAGATTGTTCAGGCCCGCCTTGGCGGCGTTGTAGTCGACGTTCATGGGGGCGGCCTGCCGGGCGCCGCCCGAGGAGACGTTGACGATCGAGCCGCCGCCCCGCTGGAGCATCTGCGGGATGGCCGCGCGGACGGCCCGTACGACCGAGAACAGGTTGAACTCGAACATCGCCCGCCAGTCGTCGTCGGTGGGGGCCAGGAACGAGAAGCGCGGCAGGGCCACGCCGGGCGGTGGGCCGCCGGCGTTGTTCACCAGGATGTCCAGGCCGCCGAACGCCTCCACGGCCCGCGCCACGACCTGGGCGGGCGCCTCGGGGTCCGTCAGGTCGGCCGCCACATGGAGCAGTCCGGGGCCGCCGAGCGCCTCCAGCTCGGGAGTGCTCCTGCGCGAGGCGGCCACGACGTGGGCCCCCTCCTCGAGCAGGGTGCGGGTGACGGCCAGGCCGATGCCCTTGGAGGCACCGGTGACGACCGCGACGCGGCCGGAAAGCTGCAGATCCATGAATGTCCTCTCATCGCCGAGCCCCGTCCCGCCGAGATGGGGAAGGGCTCTTCACCCGGGCAAAGCTATGGCGGTCATCCGATTCCGGGCTGGCGACATTCAGACCGGTAATTCACGCCGGATCCGGACCCCGTATCCGGCGTGGGCGCACCGGCAGGGAATCCTCATCGGCCTCCCGGATGATCCGAGCCTCCCGGGCGAAGCGAACCTTCCGGGTGAACCGCGCCTCCCGGGCGAAGCGAGCCGAGATCGTCTCCGCGGCCCCCGCTGTCGAACCCGGTGAGACCCGCGCCCGCCCGGCCGGTCCGGACCCGTTCGGCGGCATGCAGGAGGGCCGGGCGGTGCCGGGGGACTTGTCAGCTTGTATCCGTACAGAGCACTACGCTCGGCATATGTCTGACCAGCCGGTATGCCACTGCCTGCTCTGCGTCGAGCGGGAGGTGGAGCTCGACCCGGCCGATCTCGGGACGCTGCGGAGCATCCGGGACCGGGGGTGGGCGATTGTCATGATCCCGGAGGACGAGGACGGTCCCGGCTGGGCGTTCACCGTCGGGCTGTGGCACACGCTCCGCTCCCCCGAGGTGGTGATGCTCGGTCTCCGGGTGGACGTGATGGGCAACTGCCTCAGCACCCTGGCCGACCGGATCGCCGCCGGGCACCATCTGGTCGAGGGCCGGGAGCGGGACGACGTGATCAGGAACTACCCGGTCGTCGCGAAGGCGGTGGACACCAGCTGGTACCGGTCGCTGTTCGGCACCGCGCTGCACTTCTACCAGGGGCCCCCGCTGCCCTTCATGGAGATCGTCTGGCCCGACGCCGCGGGCCGCTTCCCCTGGAACGACGGTTGCGCCCCACGACTGCGGGAGCTCCAGCCCGCGCTCTGGATCCCCAAGGACGACCACGCCCCGGGCCCCTGGACCAAACTCCCCTGACGGGGCCGTGCCGGGCGGCACCCGGCCCGCGTTCCCGATCGAACCACCGGCGACGCCGAAGCCTCCCGGCGGAGACCACGGTCACGGTGAGGCCGCCGTACGACGGAGGCCGGGGCCGGCGCCGAGTCCGCCGCACGACGGACGCCCTGGTCAGCACCGGCGTCACCCGGAAGGCGTGAGAACCGGAGCGAAGGAGACCGGCCACATTTCTCCCGGCTGCCGAACCGGCCCTTTACTACAGTTCATTACCAATTTCAAGGTGTCTTGTTTCGCACTGCCCGACGACTCTTTCCAAGTCATTCACAAGTCCCTTCCAAGAGGGAAAAAGGAACCTCTACCCGTATCGGATAACGCTTCAAAAACCGTACAAAGAACGCCGAAAACGCTTTCCATCATCAATTCTCCTCGCACATTTCCCTTGCCGGAGACGTGAGGACAAGTGAGGTCAGAAAAGGCCGTTGACCCGACACGACGATCGACCACCTGGCGAGGGACATCTCGCACCCCGTGACCGCCGGGCGGCACACGGACCGTCACACGCTCCGATGTCATAAGCGAATCGCCGGAAGACCGGCACACCGCTCTGTAAGTCCGGCGGGAGTCCCGGGGGAACCCGCGGCCGCCGACCGCCTGACAACGCCTACGAGGAGAAGCATGCACGTCAACCTCAACGAACCCGTCATGGAAGAACTGCGCAGGGTGGTTTCAGAGCCGATCTTCAACCCGGTCCTCAAAACCTTCGTCGGGGAGGGGAAGCTGGACTACGAGGTGTATGTGCGGACCTCGGAGTTGTTCTCCCTGCAACCCGCCACCGACGAACTCGTCTCCTCCGACGAGCTGATGTTCCAGATGGTCCACCAGGCTCAGGAGGTGTGGCTGAAACTTCTGGCGCACGAGATGACGGAGCTGGTCGGCGACCTGGACCTGGACGCGCTCTGGGACGCCTCGGCGCGGCTGGACCGGATCGCGCGCATCGTCCGCTGCCTCAACGACGAGCTGGGCGTCCTGGAGACGCTGACGCCCGACTCGTACCAGACGATCCGGCGGCATCTCGGGAACGGCAGCGGGCAGGAGTCACCGGGGTACAACCGGCTGCGCGTGGCGGCCCAGTACATATCGGACGCGCTCGACCGGCTGACCGCCCGCCGCGGGGTTTCGGCCACGGATGTCTACCAGGCGCGGGACGCCCGGCACAGTGACCTGAAGCGCACGTTCGAGCTGCTCCTCGACGTGGACGAGGCCTACCAGATGTGGCTCGTCACCCACTTCATGCTCGTCCGCAGGACGATCGGCATCAGCCGGGACACCGCGGCGCTCGACGGCGTGCCGACGCAGGTGCTGACCGGCCGCATGACACAGCCCCTCTTCCGGCAGCTGTGGAAGGTACGCGAGGAGATGACCGCCACCTGGAAACGCGACGGCGGGTACGCGCCCGGAGAGTCCAGGCACGCGGAGAAGGGCTCCTGATGACCTGCACCGACGACAGCGCCGCGAACCCCGTCGGCGACGGCGCCCCGAACCTCATCGACGGGACGGGCGGCGCGGACCACGACCGGATGGTGAGGTCGCTGCGCGCCGAGTTCCCGCTGCTCGACACCTGCGTCTACCTCAACAGCAACTCCACCGGCGCCGTCCCTCGCGGTGTGGAGGAGGTGCTGCGCCACTACTGGCGGACGCTGACCAGGTGGCGGGACGAGGTGTGGGGCGACTGGCTGGAACAGACGTCGGCCTACACCGACGCCCTCGCCGTCTTCCTCGGCGCGCCCCCGGGTTCCGTCGTGACCGATGTGAACCTCAGCACGCTGCTCGCCCGGATCGGCACCTGCCTGGACTTCGGCGGCCCGCGGAGCAAGGTGGTCACCACCGGCTTGGAATTCCCCACGGTGCCGCTCATCTGGCAGGGGTTCGCCCGGTACGGGGCGGAGCTGGAGATCGTGGGTTCGGGCCCCGGGTTCGACGAGGCCGCGCTGGAGGCCGCCATCGACGAGCGGACCCGGTGCGTGTGCGTCTCACACGGCAGCTATTCCACCGGAGCGCTGCTGGACCTGCGGCGGATCGTCGCCAGGGCCCACAGCGTGGGCGCGTACGTCATCGTGGACGCCTACCAGACCGTCGGCACGGTTCCCCTGGACGTCACCGAACTGGGCGCCGACTTCGTGCTGGGCGGCGCCCACAAGTGGATGTGCGGCGCCGCCACCGCGTTCCTGTACGTGCGCCCCGACCTCATTGCCGACCTGCGACCCGCGGCGACCGGCTGGCTGGCCGGCGCCGACCCGACCTCCTTCCGCTCACCGGTCGTGTTGGCCGGGGACGCCCGCCGCCTGGCCTCCGGCACACCGGTGCCGCTGGGACCGATGATGTCCAGGATCGGCCTCGACCTCCTGTCCGGCATCGGCGTCGAGACGATCCGCGGGCACTCGCTGGCGTGCACCGGCCGGGTGCTGGAACGCGCGGACGCGGCCGGAATCGAGGTGGTGACCCCGAGGGAGCCACACCGGCGCGGCGGCGTCGTCTGCCTGCGATTCGACGGGGACGAGCGGGTGAGCAGGTCACTGGTCGACCGGGGCATGGTGTGCAGCTGGCGCGGCTCCCTGCGCGTGGCGCCCCACATCTACAACACGATCGCCGAGGTCGACGCCTTCATGGACGCCGTCGAGACGGAACGGGAGCGGATCACCGCATGAACGTCACCCCCCTGTCGCCACGGGCTCTGCTGAGCCTCCTGGCCAACGGTACGAAGGCGATGGACGTCGTGGAGACCGCGCTGCGCCTCGGCCTGCTCGACGCCCTCGAACCCGGCGCCGAGACCGGCACCCGGACGGACACCCGGACGGACAGCGTCTCCCTGTCCGACCTCAGCGTGCGGCTCGGCGTCGTACCCGGCCGGCTGTACAAGATGCTCGACTGCCTGGAAAGCCTCGGTTTCGTGCACCGGGAGCAGAGCGGCGACGACCTGGGCCTGGCCCGCTACCGGGCGGTCCCCGGCCTGAGGCAGGCGGCGGAGGCCGTCGCCGGTCCCGGCTCGTTGGAGCGCGACCGCGACCGGTATCCGTGGCGCCTGCTCCACGGCAGGCTCGTCGACGTCCTGCGCGGCGAGATGTCGATCCCCGCGGCCACCTTCGGCTGGCCACCGCGCGACGAGGAGCGACTGGCCGACTTCGAGCAGAGCATGGCCGCGGGTCTCGGCCCCGTCATCGAGACGTTCCGCGCGCACGCCGGGCGGCTGTGGGGCGAGCGGGCGCTCCGGCTGCTCGACGTCGGCGGCGGTGACGGCACCCTCGCCGCCCACCTGCTGGCATGCTCGCCCGCCCTCCAGGTGGACGTGTTCAACCTTCCCGCGGCGGAACCGCTGGTGGGCCGTACGAGGAAGGAGAGCGGTCTCGGCGGGCGGCTCGGATTCGTCGCCGGAGACTTCCTCGACGGCCCCCTGCCCGACGGGTACGACGCGCTGTCGTTCGTCCGCGTCCTGCACGACTGGCCGGTCTCCACAGCACGGGCGCTGCTGCGGAAGGCCCACGCGGCCCTCGTCCCCGACGGGCGGATTCTGATCTGCGAGGAGTTCAGGACCCCCGACCGGCTCGCCGGGCAGTTCTTCTGGTCGTACTTCCTCATGGGCGTCGACAGCTGTGTCAGCCGCCTCTACGAGATCGAGCACTACGCGCGGCTGCTCGAAGAGAGCGGCTTCAGGGACGTCACCGTCCTGCCGGGCCCCTTCGAGCTGATCACCGCGACCCGTTGACCCCGCGGGGTCCGCCCGGCGGACCCCGCCGCCCTTCATCGAGATCGTCTGGTCCGATGTGGCCGAACCTCGCGCGCGAACCCGGGCCGGTGCACTGGAAGGTGTACGGCCACGGCCGGGGATCACGACTCCTGGAGTACGGCAGGTGCCTCCCGGGGAGGGACGCGCGGGCGGTGACCGCGCCGGAAGCATGAGCGGCATGGAGACGCTCGATCTCGCCCGCCTGCAGTTCGCCGTGACCTCGGGGGCACACTTCCTGTTCGTGGCCCTCACCCTGGGCCTGGCCACGGTGCTGGCGGTCACGCAGACCCGGGCGACGCTGACGCGTTCCGACACGCAGCTGCGGATGACCCGGTTCTGGGGACGGCTGTATGTGATCAACTACGCGATGGGCATCCTCACCGGGCTGGTGATGGAGTTCCAGCTCGGGATGGCCTGGAGCGGGCTGACGCACTTCGCGGGGAACGTGTTCGGCGCCTCACTGGCGATGGAGACCCTCGTCGCCTTCTTCATCGAGTCCACGTTCCTGGGCCTGTGGATCTTCGGCTGGGACCGGCTGAACCGCTGGGCGCACCTGGGCGTGATCTGGGTGGTCACGATCACCGCCTACGCCTCGGCGTACTGGGTCCTCGTCGCCAACGGCTTCCTGCAGAACCCGGTCGGTGCCGAGGTCGTGGACGGGACGCTGCGGCTCACCGACGCGGTGGCGGTGCTCACCAACCCCGACGCGCTCCTCGCGTTCGCCCACATCCTCTCCGGTGCCCTGGTGACCGCCGGGTTCTTCCTCGCCGGGGTGAGCGCCTACCACCTGCGCCGCGGGACGGCCGAGCAGGAGTTCTTCCGCAGGTCCCTGCGGATCGGCGTGTTCACCACGCTGCCCGCGCTGCTGATCAACGCCGCGTTCGGCGGCGTGCAGTTCCCGTCCCTCCAGCCGATGAAGACCGCCGTCTTCGGCGGGCGGGAGGCGGAGATCGCCCGCTTGCAGGCCGAGATGGTCGCCACCCACGGTCCGGGGGACTACATCCCGCCCGTCGCGCCGACGCAGATCAGCGCCATGATCATGCTGGGTGTCTTCACGGTGCTGCTGCTCGTGTCGGCGCTGAGCGTCCTGCTCGCCTCGTTCCGCCGGATGGTCCTGGGGGCGCGGGCCTGGCACCTGCTGCTGATCGCGATGATCCCGCTGCCGTTCGTCTCCATGATCGCCGGCTGGGTGTTCAGGGAGGCGGGCCGCCAGCCCTGGATGGTGAACGGCCTGCTGACGACCGAGGACGCGCTGAGCGACCTGTCGCCGGGCACGATCTGGGTCTCGCTGATCGCCTTCATCACGCTGTCCGTCCTGCTGATGGCCGTCAACGCCTGGATCCTGGCGCGCAGCGCCCGCCAGGGCCCCGAGGCACCCGCCACCGGCCCGGCCCCGGCCGAGCCGACTCCGGTCCTGGCCTTCTGACAGCCCCGCTGTCCACCGGCCTTCGTAAAGGGAAATCGCTATGGAAATCGCCCTGCTCGCGTTCTTCGCGGTCGGCTACTTCGTCCTCGCGGGCGCGGATCTCGGGGTCGGCATGCTGCTGCCGTATCTCGGCCGCACCCCCGAGGAGCGCGGCCGGGTGCTCGGCTCCATCACCCCGTTCTTCCTGACGAACGAGGTCTGGCTGGTCACGGCGGTGGGCGTACTGGTCGGCGCGTTCCCCGTGCTGGAGGGGGAGCTGCTCAGCGGGCTGTACCTGCCGTTCGTCGCGTTGCTGCTCGGCTGGGTCGCCCGCGACGCGGGGATCTGGCTGCGCGGGCGGGTGGACCGGGCCGCCTGGCGGGCCCGGTGCGAGGGCGCCGTGGTCGCGGGCAGCTGGCTGGCGGTGCTGAGCTGGGGGCTCATCCTCGTCGGGATGGGCGACGGGTTCACCGTCGGTCTCGGCGCGCTGGTCGCCGCTCCGCTGGGGGCCGTCCTGTTCGCCGCCCACGGGCTGGCGCTGGCCGGGCTCCGGCTCGACGGCGCCCCTCGGGAGCGGGCCCGGCGGTTCGCCGGGCCCTCGGCCGGGCGTGCGGTCTACGCCCTGACGTCGGCCGGGATGGCTCTGGCCTGCCTGCTGGCCGGGGCCCGCCTGCCACTGGCGGAGCACCTGGCGGACTCGGCGACGCTCGCCCTGCTCACTCCCTCGATGGTGCTGCTCACTCCCCTGCTGGTGGCGTCACAGGTGTGGCTGTGGTGGCTCTTCGGCCGCGTCCAGATCAGGCAGTGATCATGAAAGCCAGCCCGAGCAGCACTGCCACGGGGATGACCCAGACCACGGCCTCGATTGCGAACTCCTTGTACACGGCGAGCTTCTCCCTTTTATCCACGAAAGCGGTGAAGCGCAGCATATGCGCACTTGGCGGCATCCTCACACCCGGGTTGGCGACCCGCCTCAGCGGGATGACGGCGCCAGGTAGTGGAAACTCGGTCTCCGGTGCATCAGGAAATCGTGGTGGGAGATGTTCCAGGCGTAGGCGCCCGCCATGGTGAACTCCACCCGGTCACCGGGCTTCAGCGCGACGGGCACCCGGCGGGCCAGGATGTCCTTGGGGGTGCAGAGCTGGCCGACGATCGTGATCGGCTCGCCGGGCTCCGTGATGACCAGCGGCTGGTCGTGGCCCTTGGTGGCGGGGGTGCGGATGTGGTGGGTCCCGCCCGCCACGACCGCGAACAGCTCGCCGTGGACGCGCTTGACGTCGATGACGCGCGTCACGTAGCGCCCGCAGTAGACGGTCAGCGAGCGCCCGGGTTCGATCCTGAGCGTCTCACCGGGACGGCGCAGCCGCCCGAGGCCCTCCCCGTAGGCCTGCCAGTCGAACCGCGTCCCGGGGTCGGCGTACGAGACGGCCATGCCGCCGCCGAGATTGATCTCACCTGCCCCCAGCGTCCGCGCGTAGTCCAGGACCGCCGCCGCCAGCTCCAGCATCCGGGGCGCGTCGAGCCCGCTGGCCAGGTGGGCGTGTATCCCGCGCAGCCGTACGGCGTCCTGGGTCTCAAGCAGCGCGACGCACTCGGCGATCCCCGCGGGATCCATCCCGAACGGCGTGGCGCCGCCGCCCATCGCCAGCGAGGCCCCCTCGATCGGGATGTCCAGATTGACCCTGAGCAGCACGTCGGCGGAGCGACCGGAGGCGAGCAGGCGACGCAGCTCGCCGGGACTCTCCACATGCAGGCGGGTGACCTCGCTGAACAGCTCGTCGTCCGTCTTGCCGGGGCCGCCCAGCGCGACCGGCGCGTCCGGGAAGTGCTCCCGCACATGCGCGAGCTCCCCGCCGGAGGCGACCTCGAAGCCGTCGAGGTGCGGAGCGAGCGTCCGCAGCAGCTCCGGGTCGGGGTTGGCCTTGACCGCGTAGTACAGCTCGATGTCTCCCAGCGCGGCCCGGACGGCCCCGGCGTGGGCGTCGAGCTCGGCCAGATCGTAGACGTAGGCGGGTAACCGCCCGGCGGGAACGGACACCGAGGTCCGCGTCGTGGCCGTGACTGTCACAGGCGTTCTCTCCGATCTCAACGGTACGGGGAGCCGGATCTCGACGACCAGGCAGTGGACGGGCGTGACGGGCAGGCCGGTCAGAACTCGTCTTACCCGGAGACCTGGCCGATGTGACCTGCGCCTGCCGGCAGGCCGGTCAGAACTCGTCGTCCCCGGAGACCTGGCCGATCGAGAAGATGTGCCTGTTCGCGGCGCAGATCGTCTCCAGGACGTGGACCGGCGTGTCCTCTCTGGAGTATCCGGCTCGAAGGACCTGCACGACCCACTCCCCCGGTTCGAGTTCCAGGGTGTCGTACTCGAAGGATGTCGGCGGGCGAGCCGTCAGGTTCTCCTCGGCATGGCCGAAGACGTGCCCGAGGGCGACCAGCGCCGACTGGAGCGACGGCTTGACGAACTCGGGCTCGGCGATGCGCGTCCCCCCGAACAGGTCCGCCCGGAAGTAGCTGGTGGCGATCCGTACCGGAACCTCGTCCGCCGTCATCATCTTCCGGCGGGCGATCACCTCGGTGCCGGGCTCGACGCGCAGGCAGGCCGCCACGTGATCACTCGCCGGCTCCGGGCCGACATAGAGCATTCTGCGGTCCGGCTTGATCCCCTGCCGCTCCGCCTCGACGAGAAAGAGGGACGCGGAGGCGCGCACGGCGGGGTCGGTCGGCAGCGCCCGCCGGACCAGCACCTTCGGCACGCGGGCCGCCGCTCCCTCGGGGGCACGGGCCGCCGGCCCCTTCCGCATCTGGGATATCCGGCCCGGGGAGACGCCCAGGTGTGCCCCTATCTCCTCCAGGCCCATGCCGGAGTCACGAGCCTCGGCGATCGCCTGGCGGCGCATCTTCGCCGCCTCCTCCAGGCGCTCCTGCTCCTCGGTCATGAGACGGCCCAGAACCCGTGCGCGCTCGATGGGGTCACTCAGCTCGGAAACATCACGCAGCGTATTCAGATCCATCCGGGACCGTTCTCCTCGCGCTCGACACCGAATGGGATTTTAGCCCCCCTACAGCAAGAGAAATCGCAGCCGGGACAGCGACCCTGCGACACAGCGAGGAAAGTCACCTCGGCGCCGCCCAGGATGACGATGATGACTGACTGTAATGTTGTGACCACACCCGAAGGAGGCTGTCGACGATGACAGATGCGAGTGCCGAGGAGCAGGGCGTCGTCGCCGAGCGGCTCAGGTTCGGGACGGGCCTCGCCGAGAGCGAGCGTCAGGGGATCATCGAGCGGTTGGCCGGGCTGGGAAGGCGGCTGCTCTCCTATCCCGGTGACGCGGTGGAGCTGCGGCTGAGCGTCAAGGACCGCGACACGCCCCAGCAGCGGGTGACGCTCGAATGCGTGCTCCCGGGCACGGAGCCGCTGGTGGCCCACTCCTATGAGCAGGATCTGCCCGCCGCGCTCGCGGAGGTCCGCGACGAGCTGATCCGCCGGCTGGACAGGCTCAAGACCAGACGGGACCCGCGCCGCGACCACCCGCACCGGCCCTGAGCCACGGCACCCCGGCGGTCGCCCGAACCGGCACGGGAGCGCACCGCGCCCGTGCCGGTTCCCGTCCCGGTTCCCGTCCCGCGGTGAGCCGGGCGAGGAATACCGGATGTGCCGACCATGCTGTCCCGCACGGGATGCTCGTTTTGACCGTGTGAGGAGCCGTCATGACCGCCCGAGAGATGCGCCTGGTCGTCACCGCCGCCGACTACGAGGAGGCGCTGCGTTTCTATCGCGACGTGCTCGGCCTGCCCGAGCGGGCCGCCTACTCCTCACCCGACGGCAGGGTGACGATCCTGGAGGCGGGCCGGGCCACGCTGGAGATCGCCGATCCTTCGCAGGCGGAGTTCATCGACCAGGTCGAGGTGGGGCGGCGGGTGGCCGGGCACATCCGAGTGGCGTTCGAGGTCGACGACTCCCCCGCCGTCACCGCGAAGCTGGCCGGAGCCGGGGCCACGGTGGTCGCCGAGCCCGTCCGGACCCCGTGGAACTCGCTCAACTCCCGCCTTGAGGGCCCGGCCGGGCTCCAGCTCACCCTCTTCACCGAGCTGGGAGAGACCGGCGACACCGGATCGGAGACCGCTCAGGGCTGAGGGGCGCTCGTCGGAGGTGTGGTTGACCACCAGGTCGGCGATCACCCGCATGCCGCGGCCCCTGGCCGTCCTGACGAACTCCACGAAGTCCCCCAGGCTGCCCAGGCAGTAGACGACCGCGTTCTTCCACCACAGGTCGGCGTATGGGTGAGTCGCATGCGTCCGCACTACCCTCTCTTTGCGTGTTCATGGGGTAATGCACCCCGGAGTTGACCTGAGGGGGATCGCAGCGGCTCCGAAGGGCTACGGTGGACAGCGATGACGGCCAGGAGGAGATCATGCGACAGCTGAGGCGCGGCGCGCCCTTCGGCTGGTTGCTGACCCTGCTGCTGCCGCTACTGGTCTCCGGAGGGCTGGGCGGGGGCACCGCCGCCCTCGCCCGGCACACCGCGGTCGTCCAGGCCGTCGGCGAGCATCAGCCGCTGTCGCGCCCGCTCCTGGACGGCGTGCAGCGGCACTCCCTGGTCTCCGGATTCGCCGGCACCGGGTCCGGCCTGGGCGGCGGGGGCGGCCACCCGCTCGCGACCCCGCCCACCGACCTCCGGCACCTGTTCCTCGCCGCCGGCCCGCTCACCCGCCCGGCGGGTGACGAGGACACCCGCCCGCTCGCGGCCCTGCTCGTCAGGCCGGGGCGCGCACCGCCCGCCTCCACAGCCGGCTGAAACACCCCGGAACCGCTCCGGGTCTCTTCGCCGTACGTGAAAACGCCTCCGCCGCGAGCGAAGACGTCTTTTCCCGTACCCGGAGAACGCCTTCTCCCCAGCCGAAAGGCGTTCTTGCCGTACGCGAAGCGTGCCGCCGTCCCTGAACGCTCCTTCGGCGTGACCGAGGACAACTCCCCCAGCCTGTGGAGGCTTCCATGTCGCGTGCCCCGGTGGTACGCGCGATAGCGGCGCTCGCCGTCATCGCCACCTCGTTGTACATAGCCCTGACAATGTCGCCGCGCCTCGGTCTCGACCTGCGCGGCGGCACCCAACTCGTACTGGAGACCAAGGACTCGCCGACGGTCAAGGCCGACGCCTCGGCCACCGACCGCACCCTTGAGGTGCTCCGCCGCCGGGCCGACAGCCTGGGCGTGGCGGACGCGCCGCTGGCCCGCTCCGGCGAGCGGCGCATCATCGTGGAACTGCCGGGTGTGCAGGACCCGACCAAGGCCGCCGAGGTCATCGGCAAGACCGCGCAGCTCACCTTCCACCCCGTCCTCGGCGCCCCCGACCCGGGAGCGGAGACCAAGCCGGGCAAGGGAGAGCAGATCCTGCCCGACGATCGCGGCGCCCCGCTGCACATCGGGCCGGCCACCCTCACCGGTGACGGCGTCGGCGGTGCCGAGGCCGGGATCGACGCCCAGCTGGGCAGTGGCTGGTTCGTCACCGTCGACTTCCGCGATCAGGGACGGGCGGCGTGGGCCAAGCTGACCGGCGAGGCGGCCTGCAACGAGCCGGGCGACCCCAGGCGCAGGATCGCCATCGTGCTCGACTCCAAGGTGATCGTCTCCCCCCAGGTGAACGAGGACGTGGGCTGCAAGGTCGGCCTGCCGGGTAACACCACCCAGATCACCGGCGCCTTCACCGCCGAGGAGGCCTCGGACCTGGCCCTGCTGATCAAGGGCGGCTCGCTGCCGGTGCCCGTCGAGATCGTCGAGCAGCGGACCGTCGGCCCGACGCTCGGCGCCGCCGCGATCAAGGCCAGTGCCTGGGCCGCGGTCATCGGCATCGCGCTCACCGCGCTGTTCATCATCGTGATCTACCGGCTGGTGGGCTTCCTCGCCGCCATCGCCCTGGCCTGCTACGCCCTCATCTCGTACGCGGCACTGGTGGGGCTCGGCGCCACGCTCACCCTGCCGGGACTGGCGGGCTTCGTGCTGGCGATCGGCATGGCCGTCGACGCCAACGTGCTGGTCTTCGAACGGGCACGTGAGGAGTACGCCGAGACGCCCAACCTCGGAGGCTCGCTGGAGAAGGGGTTCCGCAACGCGTGGAGCGCGGTGGCCGACTCCAACATCACCACCCTGCTCGCCGCCGGGCTGCTGTTCTTCCTGGCCTCCGGCCCGGTACGCGGCTTCGGCGTCACGCTGAGCATCGGTGTGATCGCCTCGCTGATCACCGCGATGGTCATCACCCGCGTCCTGGCCCAGTGGGCGGTGAGGTTCAAGGTGGTGTCCGCACGACCGCAGATCACCGGCCTGTCCAACATCGGGCGGGTCCGCACTTGGCTGAACATCCGCAAACCGGACCTGATGAGCCGCCGCGCCGGGTACTTCGCGATCACCGGCCTGCTGGTGGCCGCGTCCGTGGCCGGGGTGGCGGTGCGGGGGCTCAACTTCGGGGTGGAGTTCACCGGGGGCAGGCTCGTGGAGTACTCCACGACCACCCCGATGAGCGCCGACGCCGCCCGCGAGCTGGTCAGCAAGGCCGGGTTCCCCAACGCGGTGGTGCAGGCCTCCAATGAGGACATCTCCGTACGGACGGGTCAGATCACTCCCGCCGAGGTAGTGAAGATCGAGGAGGCGCTGGAGAGCGAGGGTGGCCAGGTCACCAAGGAGCGCGACGAGCTCATCGGGCCGAGCCTCGGGGACGAGCTGCGCCGCAACGCGCTGATCGCGCTGGGCGTCGCGCTCGCCGCACAGCTCGCCTACCTCGCCTTCCGGTTCCGCTGGACGTTCGGCCTGGCCACGGTGGTGGCCCTGGTCGCCGACGCGGCGGTCGTGATCGGCGCGTTCGCCTGGCTGGGCAAGCCGGTGGACGGGGTGTTCCTGGCCTCGATGCTCACCGTGATCGGCTACTCGGTCAACGACAAGGTGGTGGTCTTCGACCGGGTCCGCGAGCTGTGGGGTGCGCGGCCGAAGAGCTCGTTCGCCGAGGTGGTCAACACCTCGATCCTGCAGACCGTGCCCCGTACCGTCAACACCGGTCTGGGCGCGCTGTTCATCCTGGCCGCGCTGGCGGTGCTCGGTGGCGACTCGCTGACCGACTTCGCGGTGGCGCTGCTGATCGGGATCATCGTCGGCACGCTCTCCTCCGCGCTGGTCGCGGGGCCGGCGGCGATCGAGCTGGAGAGGCGCAAGCCCGGCGCGCCGCCACGGCCCAAGCGGAAGGGCCCGGCTCCCGCCCGCCAGGGTTCGGGCGCCGTGCTCTGAGTGGCGGGGAACACCGGGCCGGAACGCGTTCCGGCCCGGTGCCCGGTGGGCGGCTCCCAGAACGGAAGAGCACACCTAAGAACTCCAGTCACAGAACAAAAGATAACGTAATGATGCATATGGTTGCAAATC
>NZ_JBEXGU010000127.1:0-27298 GCF_040607515.1 Streptosporangium sp. NPDC005286
GTGGCGGACGAGGGACGAGTCCTCCGCGGAGCCGGCGAGGAGCCGGACGCGACCAAGAGCACGGAGCGGTTCGGGGAACGAGCGGGCGGAGTGGCGGACGAGGGACGAGTCCTCCGCGGAGCCGGCGAGGAGCCGGACGCGACCATGGGTACGGAGGGAAGCAAGGGTGCCTAAGCGCACGGACATCCAGTCGATCATGGTGATCGGCTCAGGACCGATCGTGATCGGCCAGGCATGCGAGTTCGACTACTCGGGTACCCAGGCCTGCCGCGTGCTGCGCGCCGAGGGCTTCCGCGTGATCCTCGTCAACAGCAACCCGGCGACCATCATGACCGACCCCGAGTTCGCCGACGCCACCTACGTCGAGCCCATCACCCCCGAGATCGTCGAGAAGATCATCGCCAAGGAGCGGCCCGACGCGCTGCTGCCCACCCTGGGCGGGCAGACCGCGCTGAACACCGCGATCTCCCTGTACGAGGCCGGCGTCCTGGAGCGCTACGAGGTCGAGCTGATCGGCGCCGACGTCGACGCCATCCAGGCGGGCGAGAACCGCGAGCTGTTCAAGGGCATCGTGGCCAAGGTCGCCGAGGAGTACGGCCTCAACGCCGAGTCGGCCCGCTCGTCCGTCTGCCACACCATGGACGAGTGCCTGGCCGCCGCCAGGGAGCTGGGCTACCCGCTGGTGGTACGGCCCTCCTTCACCATGGGCGGGGTCGGCTCCGGTTTCGCGCACGACGAGGAGGGGCTGCGCCGCATCGCCGGGGCGGGCCTCGACGCCTCGCCGACCACCGAGGTGCTCCTTGAGGAGTCCATCCTCGGCTGGAAGGAGTACGAGCTGGAGGTCATGCGCGACCGGGCGGACAACGTGGTGATCGTCTGCTCGATCGAGAACATCGATCCGATGGGCGTGCACACCGGTGACAGCGTCACCGTGGCCCCCGCGCTGACCCTGACCGACCGCGAGTACCAGAACATGCGCGACGTGGCCATCGCGGTCATCCGCGAGGTCGGCGTCGACACCGGCGGCTGCAACATCCAGTTCGCCGTCGAGCCGCGCACCGGCCGCATGGTCGTCATCGAGATGAACCCGCGCGTCTCGCGTTCCTCGGCGCTCGCCTCCAAGGCCACCGGCTTCCCGATCGCGAAGATCGCCGCGAAGCTCGCCATCGGCTACACGCTGGACGAGATCCCCAACGACATCACGAGGGAGACCCCGGCGTCGTTCGAGCCGTCGCTGGACTACATCGTGGTCAAGGTGCCCCGGTTCGCGTTCGAGAAGTTCTCCGGGGCCGACGCGACCCTGACCACTCACATGAAGTCGGTCGGCGAGGCCATGGCGATCGGCCGGTCCTTCCCCGAGGCCCTGCAGAAGGCACTGCGCTCGCTGGAGAAGAAGGGCGCCTCCTTCACCTGGGCGGGCGATCCGGGCGACAGGGACGAGCTCCTGGCCGCCTGCCGTATCCCGCACGACGGGCGCCTGTTCACCATGCAGCAGGCCATCCGCGCCGGGGCAGGCGCCGAGGAGCTGTTCGAGGCCACCCGTGTCGATCCGTGGTTCGTCGACCAGCTGATCGCGATCGACGAGATGGCCGCCGAGCTGCGCGAGGTGCCGCAGCTGACCGCCGAGGTGCTGACCAGGGTCAAGCGGTACGGCTTCAGCGACGCGCAGATCGCCGAGCTGCGCGGCATGACCGAGTCGCGGGTGCGCGACCTGCGCCACGCGCTCGGCGTCCGCCCGGTCTACAACACCGTCGACACCTGCGCCGCCGAGTTCGCCGCCCAGACCCCCTACCTGTACTCCACCTACGACGAGGAGAGCGAGGTCCCCTACGGGGAGCGCCCCAAGGTCCTCATCCTCGGTTCGGGGCCCAACAGGATCGGCCAGGGCATCGAGTTCGACTACGCGTGTGTGCACGCCTCCTTCGAGCTGTCGGCGGCCGGCTACGAGACCGTCATGGTCAACTGCAACCCCGAGACGGTCTCCACCGACTACGACACCTCCGACCGCCTCTACTTCGAGCCGCTCACCCTGGAGGACGTCCTGGAGGTCGTCCACGCCGAGCAGCAGACCGGCCCCGTCGCGGGCGTCATCGTCCAGCTCGGCGGCCAGACCCCGCTCGGCCTGGCCCAGGCGCTCAAGGACGCCGGTGTCCCGATCGTCGGCACCTCGCCCGAGTCGATCCACCTCGCCGAGGAGCGCGGCGCGTTCGGCCGGGTCCTCGCCGAGGCGGGCCTGCCCGCCCCCAAGCACGGCGTGGCGGTGACCTCCGACGAGGCGCTGGTCATCGCCGCGGAGATCGGCTACCCGGTGCTGGTGCGCCCCTCCTACGTGCTGGGCGGCGCGGGCATGGCCATCGTCTACGACGACGAGACCCTGATCGCCTACATGGCCAAGGCGGGCGCGGCCAGCGACCACCCGGTGCTGGTGGACAAGTTCCTCGACGAGGCCGTGGAGATCGACGTCGACGCGCTCTTCGACGGCGAGGAGCTCTACCTCGGCGGCGTGATGGAGCACATCGAGGAGGCCGGCATCCACTCCGGCGACTCGGCGTGCTCGCTGCCGCCGATGACACTGGGAAGCTACGACATCAAGCGCATCCGCGCCGCCACCGAGGCCATCGCCAGGGGCGTGGGCGTGCGCGGCCTGCTCAACGTGCAGTACGCCATGTCGGCCAACATCCTGTATGTGCTGGAGGCCAACCCCCGCGCCAGCCGTACCGTCCCGTTCGTCTCCAAGGCCACGGCGGTGCCGCTGGCCAAGGCGGCGGCCCGGGTGATGATGGGCGCCACGGTGGCCGAACTGCGCGCCGAGGGCCTGCTGCCGGAGAGCGGTGACGGCGGCACCATGCCGCTGGACGCGCCCATCGCGGTCAAGGAGGCCGTGCTGCCCTTCAACCGGTTCCGCGGCGTGGACATCGTGCTCAGCCCCGAGATGCGCTCCACCGGCGAGGTCATGGGCATCGACGAGTTCTTCGGCACCGCCTACGCCAAGTCGCAGGCCGCCGCGTACGGCTCGCTGCCCACCAAGGGGCGGGCGTTCGTCTCGGTCGCCAACCGTGACAAACGCGCCATGATCTTCCCGGTCAAGGCCCTCGCCGACCTCGGCTTCGAGATCCTCGCCACCGAGGGCACCGCCGAAGTCCTGCGCCGCAACGGTGTCCGTGCCAAGATCGTGCGCAAGCACAGCGAGGGAGCCGGTCCCGCGGGTGAGCAGACCATCGTCCGGCGCATCCTGGACGGGGAGGTGGATCTCATCGTCAACACCCCCTTCGGCAGCCCCGGCCAGTCGGGACCCCGCCTGGACGGCTACGAGATCCGCACCGCCGCCGTGCTGCGCGCCATCCCCTGCATCACCACGGTTCAGGGCCTGGCCGCGGCGGTGCAGGGCATCCAGGCGATCGTCCGCGGCGACATCGGCGTACGGTCCCTTCAGGAGCACGCGAAGCGGTTGCGGAGCGGTTGAGGAGTGAGGCCGGCGCCCCAGCGGAGGTGAGGAAGACGCCTGTTACTCCGGTGCAGGTGACAGGCACGGTGCTGACGACGCGCCGCGTCGACGCCTACCATGCGCTCACCGTGGTGGCGCCCGGCATCGCCGAGCGCTTCCGGCCCGGCCACTTCGTCGGGGTGGCCGTGGGCGGGGCGCAGACGTCGATGCTGACGCGCCGTGCCTTCTTCGTCCACGACGTCAAGCCCGACTACGGCGGTACCGTCGAGTTCGTCTTCTCGGTGAGCGGGCCGGGCACGGCCTGGCTGGCCGACCGGCGCGCCCGCGACACCCTCGACCTGGTGGGTCCGCTCGGCCGCCCGTTCCCGCTGCCCAGAGACCCGGTGACCTGCGTCCTGGTCGGCGCCGAGCACGGCTCGGCGACGCTGTTCACCGTGGCCGACGCCCTCCAGCGGCGTGGTTGCCGCGTCGACTTCGTGCTCGGCGCGGCCTCGGCCGACCGGGTGTTCGGCGCCCTGCGGGCCAGGAGGATGGGGGAGACGACCACGCTGACCACCGAGGACGGCTCCCTGGGCATGCGCGGCCGGGTGACCGACGTGCTGCCCGGCGTGATCGCCGACGTACGGGCCGACGCGGTCTACGCCTGCGGTCCGATGCCGATGCTGCACGGCGTCACCACGGTGGCCGTCGAGTTCGACATCCCCGTCCAGGTGGCGGTCGAGGAGCGGATGGCGTGCGGGATCGGCGTGTGCATGACGTGCGTGCTGCCGGTCATCGGGGACGACGGGGTGACCCGGATGGTGCGCTCGTGCGTCGAGGGACCGGTCTTCAGGGGTGAGCGCGTCCGCTTCGACGACGTCGGGACGATCCCGTTCGACGCGCTGGGAGCGCCCGGTGGAGGAATACGGAATGCCGGTTGACATGCGGACGTACCTGGGGCACGTGGAACTGGTCAACCCCGTCACCACGGCCGCCGGGTGCGCGGCGTCCGGCTCCGAACTCGCCCAGTTCTTCGACCTCGCCCGGATCGGCGCGCTGACCACCCGGTCGATCACGATGGCCCCCAGGGCGGGCCGTCCGACCCCCAGGATGGCCGAGACGCCCTCGGGCATGCTCAACGCCGTCGGGCTCCAGGGGCCGGGTGTGGACGCCTTCCTGGAGCGTGAGCTGCCCTGGCTGGCCCAGCGGGGCGTGCGGACCGTGGTGTCCATCGGCGGCGGCACCGTGGCCGAGTACACCGCACTGGCCCGCAGGCTCACCGACGCGCCCGGCGTCACCGCCGTGGAGGTCAACCTGTCGTGCCCCAACATCGAGGACCGGGGCAGGGTCTTCGCCCGCGACGGCGCGGCCTCCGCCGAGGTGATCGCCTCGGTGCGCTCGGTGATGCGCTACGACGTGCCGGTGGTGGCCAAGCTCTCCCCGGACGTCATGGACATCGTGAGCGTGGCCCGCGCGTGCGTGGACGGCGGCGCCGACGCCCTGTCGATGATCAACAATCCGCTCGGCATGAGCATCGACACCGAGGCCATGCGGCCCGTGCTCGCGGCGGTCACCGGCGGCCTGTCGGGCCCCGCGGTCAGGCCACTGGCCGTACGCTGCGTATGGCAGGTCCACGCGGCCCTGCCCAGCGTGCCCATCATCGGCATGGGCGGCGTGCTGACCGGCAGGGACGCCTTCGAGTTCATCCTCGCCGGAGCCTGCGTCGTCGCCGTGGGGACCGCACTGTTCCACGACCCCTACGCCTGCCTGCGCATCCTCCGCGAGCTTGAGGAGATCCTGGCGGCCCGGGGGTTCCACCGGCTGGCCGACGCGGTCGGGCTGGCACACCGCCCGCCGGGGGCGTCCACCCGGCACCGGATAGACCTTGAGGAGAGTTCCCTGTGACGCCCGCACCCATCGCCGTCGCCCTGGACGCGCCAGACCTCGAGACCGCGGCTCACTGGGCCAGCCTGGTCACTCCACACGTCACCACGGTCAAGGTCGGGCTGGAACTCTACCTCCGCTACGGCCCCGACGTGATCGCCTCGGTCCGGGGGGCGAGCGGGGTGCGGGTCTTTCTCGACCTTAAACTCCACGACATCCCCAACACCGTCGCGGGCGCAGCCAGGGCCGTGGCCAGGCTCAAGCCCGCCATCCTGACGGTCCACGCCACCGGCGGCCCGGCGATGATCCGGGCGGCGGTGGAGGCCATGCCCAACACCCAGATCGCGGCGGTGACATTGCTCACGTCGCTCTCGGAGGCCGATCTGGAGCAGATGGGCGTCAGGGGCCCGTCCGAGGACGCCGTGCGCCGTCTGTCGGCCATGGCCGTCGCCGCGGGCGCCCAGGCCCTCGTCTGCTCGCCGCGCGAGGTGGCCGCGGTGCGTGCCGAGGTCGGGCCCGACATCACGCTCATCACCCCCGGTGTCCGCCCCGCCGGCGCCGAGAGTCAGGATCAGGCAAGAGTAGCGACTCCCGAGCAGGCTTTCGCCGACGGGGCGGACCTTCTCGTGATCGGCCGCCCGATCACCGGCTCCGCCGACCCCGGCGCGACGGCCGCGGGCATCGCCGCGGCCCTCCGGCGCACCTCCGCGGCCGCCGGACACGGCGCATGACACAACCCCGGAAAACTCGGCGTTGAGCGTAGTTTTGTCCACACAGGGCGATGTCGTGAGCACGGAAAGTCACGAAGTAGATTTTCTAGGGGGATAAAGTGGTCTTGACGTTGCTTGAAGCGCCATGACCAGCTAGTTTCCCTTCCCGTCCGAGTACATCGACAGGAAATTCGAGGTGACCCGGCGTGGCTCTTCCTCCCCTAACCCCTGAGCAGCGCGCCGCAGCCCTAGAGAAGGCTGCCAAGGCCCGCCGAGAGCGTGCCGAGGTGAAGAACCGCCTGAAGCACGGTGCGGTCTCTCTGGCTGAGGTGCTCAAAGACGGGCAGGCCGACGACGTCATCGGCAAGATGAAGGTTTCGGCCCTTCTTGAGTCGCTCCCCGGCGTGGGTAAGGTTCGCGCCAAGCAGCTCATGGAGCGGCTTGGCATCGCCGAGTCCCGCCGCGTGCGGGGCCTGGGTACGAACCAGCGGGCTTCGCTCGAGCGTGAGTTCGGCGGGGCCGAGAGCTAATCTCGGTTCAAACGACCACGTTCACCCCATATGGGGACAGCATCACGGGGGGTTTGGAGTGACCGGAACGTCGCGGTCCGGCAAGAGCCGGGCTCCGGAGGCAACCGCCGAGGGCGGAGCCGGTCGCTCCACATCCTCGGCCGGAGGTCCGAAGGGGGCGCGAGCCCTCGCCGGACTCCCGGCCGGTAGGCGTCTGACGGTCCTGTCCGGGCCGTCCGGCGTCGGCAAGTCCACGGTCGTCGCCGAGCTTCGGCGGGCACACCCGGAGGTGTGGCTGTCGGTCTCGGTGACCACCAGGAAACCCCGTCCCGGGGAGACCCACGGGGTCGAGTACTTCTTCGCCGACGACGAGGAGTTCGACCGCCTCGCCGCCTCCGGCGAGCTGCTCGAGTGGGCCGAGTTCGCCGGGAACCGGTACGGAACGCCGCGTGGCCCGGTGCTCGAGAAACTCGCCGCCGGGGTGCCCACGCTGCTGGAGATCGACCTCCAGGGCGCCAGGCAGGTCCGGGCGACCATGCCCGAGGCCCTGCTGGTCTTCCTGGCCCCCCCGACCTGGGAGGAGCTGGAGAAGCGCCTGCGCGGCCGGGGCACCGAGCCCGAGGACGTCATCGCCCGCCGCCTGGCGGCCGGCCGGATCGAGATGGCGGCCGAGCAGGAGTTCGACCTGACGCTCGTCAACACGTCAGTCCAGGATGTATGTCATCGGCTGATAGCCTTGTTGGCTGATGCTCCCGAGGGTTCACGCCTCGGACGTTCACCTAGCTAGGGGAAATCACACGTGGCAACCAGCGCCGCCTACTCCGAAGGCATCACCAACCCGTCGATCGACGCCCTGCTCGACATCGTCGACAGCAAGTACAGTCTCGTGATCTTCGGCTCCAAGCGGGCGCGTCAGATCAACGCCTACTACTCCCAGCTCGGCGAGGGCCTGCTCGAGTACGTCGGCCCGCTCGTCGAGACCCACGCGCAGGAGAAGCCGCTCTCCATCGCGCTGCGCGAGGTCAGCGAGGGCCTGCTCACCTCCGAGCCGATCGAGGGCTGACCCACCTCGATGCCGACCTCCGTGGTTCCCCGCAAGCCGAGGGTCGTCCTCGGTGTGAGCGCGGGCATTGCCGCCTACAAGGCGTGCGAGCTGCTGCGCCTGTTCACCGAGTCCGGCCACGAGGTGCGCGTGGTCCCGACCAGGGAGGCGCTCCGCTTCGTCGGTGAGCCGACCTGGGCCGCGCTGTCCGGCAACCCGGTCACGACCGACGTCTGGGAGTCGGTGCACGAGGTGCCGCACGTCCGCATCGGGCAGGGCGCCGACCTGGTGGTCGTCGCGCCGGCCACCGCCGACGTGCTCGCCAAGGCCGCCCACGGGCTGGCCGGCGACCTGCTGACCAACACCCTGCTCACCGCGCGCTGCCCGGTGGTGTTCGCCCCCGCGATGCACACCGAGATGTGGGAGCACCCCGCGACCCGCGCGAACGTGGCCACGCTCCGCGAGCGCGGCTCGATCGTCGTCGATCCCGCGGTGGGCCGCCTGACCGGGGCCGACACCGGCCCCGGCCGCCTGCCGGACCCGAAGGAGATCTTCGAGGTCTGCCGCGGCGTCCTCTCCGGGCGCCCCGCGGACCTGGCGGGCCGTCGCCTGGTGATCTCCGCGGGCGGCACCCGCGAGGCCATCGACCCGGTCCGTTTCATCGGTAACCGTTCCTCGGGACTGCAGGGTTACGCCCTGGCCCGCACGGCCGTCGCCCGAGGGGCGGAGGTCACCCTGGTGGCCGCCAACGTCGCCCTGCCCGACCCCGCGGGAGTCAAGATGGTCCGGGTCACCTCGGCCCTGGAGTTGCGCGACGCCGTGCTGGAGGCGGTGGAGGGCGCCGACGCCGTGGTCATGGCCGCCGCCGTCGCCGACTTCCGGCCCTCGGCGCGGAGCGGGTCGAAGATCAAGAAGACCGCCGATGAGCCTGACGCCATTCATCTGGTGAAAAATCCGGACATCCTTGCGGAGCTGGGGGAACGGCGCCGTGCGGGGCTCAAGCCGTACCCTCAGGTGATCGCGGGATTCGCGGCCGAGACCGACGACGTCCTCGCCAACGGGCGGGCCAAACTCACCCGCAAGGGCTGTGATCTGCTCGTCGTCAACCAGGTCGGCGACGATCTCGCCTTCGGCACCCCCGACAACGCGGCGGTGGTCCTCCTCGCGGACGGGGAGCAGGTCGACATCCCGCGCGGTCCCAAGGAGGCCCTTGCCGACGTGCTCTGGGACCTCGTCGCCGCACGCCTGGCCTGACCACTTGCCGTAGCCCGACTCCCGGCGGATACTGCCTCCCAGAGCCCTGCCACATCGCAGCCGGGAGGGGTTTGGATCATGCCTGTCGCCGCCGCGGTCAGGGCACGATGCCGAGCGCTGCTTCCTCCGGGGGAGGAGATCCACTACGTCCTGCCGGCTCTGTCGGTGGGCACCCCGGGCATGGCGACCTTCCTCATCGTGATCACTGACCGCACCATCTACCTGCTCTCCACCAAGTTCTTCGACCGCGACGCGCCGACCTCGGTGTACGCCACCCACGCCCGGCGCACCCGGCTCGGCCCGCTGGAGTTCTCCGCGGGCGCGGCCATCCAGCTCGGTGGCATGGTGTTCGAGATCGAGGAGGAGTACGCCGCGGTGATCTCCGCCGCAGACGCCGAGGTCTTCGCCCCGGAGACGTTGCCGCCCGACCCGCTGCCCGATCTGTGAACCGGGCTGTGAGCCCCTGGGGATCCGGGTGGGGCGGGGGCTGCGCATCCCGCCCGCGAGATGTGGGTGAGCCCGGGAGCCAGGGCTTTGAGTCCCGGGCCAGTGAGGTGAGCCGGGGATTTCGTGGGCTCCGGATCCTTTCTGGGCGACTTCCGGAACGTGTCCCGCCTCACGTCATGGCAGGTGGGTTTCCCCGCGATGGATTCCGGTGAACCCGCAGCCCTTCCAGTACATGATCTGAACATTTAGGGTGACACGATCTGAGACGGTTTCGCGGCCCCGCATCAGGTGGGGCTAGAATTCGCCGGAGCGCTACTGGTGTCCTGCCGATGCCAGAGCCCCAGACGCCAGCAGCCGCTGCATGAGGAGCCACTGACTTGTCCCGTCGCCTGTTCACCTCCGAGTCGGTCACAGAGGGCCACCCGGACAAGATCGCCGACCAGATCAGTGACGCGATTCTCGACGCCATGCTCAAGGGTGACCCCAAGAGCCGCGTCGCGGTCGAGACGCTGATCACCACCGGTCAGGTCCACGTCGCCGGAGAGGTGACGACGGAGACCTACGTCGACATTCCCGGTCTCATCCGGGAGAAGATCCTCGAGATCGGTTACGACGCCTCGCACAAGGGCTTCGACGGCGCCTCCTGTGGCGTGTCGGTGTCCATCGGTGCGCAGTCGCCCGACATCGCCCAGGGCGTCGACGACGCCTACGAGAACCGCGAGGGCGAGGCGGGCGACGAGCTCGACCGCCAGGGCGCCGGTGACCAGGGCCTGATGTTCGGCTACGCCTGCCGCGAGACCCCCGAGCTGATGCCGCTGCCGATCCAGCTGGCGCACCGCCTGGCCGAGCGCCTGTCGCAGGTCCGCAAGGACGGCACGGTGCCCTACCTGCGCCCCGACGGCAAGACCCAGGTCACCGTCGAGTACGACGGCGACAAGCCGGTCCGGCTCGACACCGTGGTCGTCTCCACCCAGCACGCGGCCGAGATCGACCTCAAGGAGATGCTCGCTCCCGACATCAAGGAGCACGTGGTCGACCCGGTCCTGGCCGGCCTGGAGATCGAGACCGAGGGCTACCGCCTCCTGGTCAACCCGACCGGCCGCTTCGAGATCGGCGGCCCGATGGGCGACGCCGGCCTGACCGGTCGCAAGATCATCGTTGACACCTACGGCGGCATGTCCCGCCACGGTGGCGGCGCCTTCTCCGGCAAGGACCCGTCCAAGGTCGACCGCTCGGCCGCCTACGCCATGCGCTGGGTCGCGAAGAACATCGTGGCCGCCGGTCTGGCCGACCGCGCCGAGGTCCAGGTCGCCTACGCCATCGGCAAGGCGCACCCGGTCGGCGTGTTCGTCGAGACCTTCGGCACCGAGAAGATCGAGATCAGCAAGATCCAGGAAGCCGTGGTCAAGGTCTTCGACCTGCGCCCGGCCGCGATCATCCGCGACCTCGACCTGCTCCGCCCGATCTACTCGGGCACCTCCGCCTACGGTCACTTCGGTCGCGAGGGCTTCTCCTGGGAGTCCACCGACCGGGCCGACTCCCTGCGCGCCGCCGCCGGTCTCTGACGACCCGCACACTCCAGACGGCCCCCGTGAAAACTCATTCACGGGGGCCGTCGCACGTCCAGGCCGAGGGCTTCTCGACGGTGAACTGGGCCCAGACGGCGTGGCCGTGGGATTGGCTGCCTCGGCAGCCGACCTGGGAGGCCAGGGCGGTGACCGGGGGGTGACAGGGGGGAGCCCCCTGCCGCCCTCACCGAGGAGGGCGGGGTGGACGACGGCGGGGACGGAGCCCTGGCCGGAGTCGTAGACCGTCACCCGGGTGACCTCGGGTCTGCGGACGACCTCGACGACGAACGTGCCGTACGGCGTTGGCGGCGAGTTCGGCGACGATCTGCTCCGCGTCCCGCTGAAAGGACGAGTCCGCCGGCAGGAACCTGACGAAGCGCCGAACCTCCGGGGCTGACGGCGGCCCAGGCCGAGGCGACGCTGAAGGCGGACATCGACTGGTTGATGAATTTGCTTGCTGTGAAAGAGGTCAAAGTAACGGACAGGGGTGGAAAGGACATCCCCTGTGATGGGGAGAAGGTGAGGAGAACATATGCTGTCGCCGGCGTCAAAAGGTCCGACGTAGATGATTCGATAAACATGCTCAATATGCTGGCCGGTGGCCTGGGGAGACGGGGATGCAAGATTTCATCCGTCGATCGGGAAGCGCCGAGAGGCGAGCTGGTAAAGAAGGATTCGCGCGTCAAAACAGTAACCACATCCTCCCGGAAAAATAATTTCGTCGTCTCCGGGGAGGCGGAATGTCTCCGGATGAATTAAAGCCGGTTTCATCCAAATGGGATGGGGGTGCCTTGGGTCTTGTCTTTGGCTCCTTCAAAGAAAACGTCGAGCTGCGTCGCGGCTCCTCCGGCGGTGCCGAGGTCTCCGCTCCCGGATGCGTTGCGGATCAGCCGGTCGGTTTCGGGTCCTTGGCGAGTTCCTTGAAGGGAAGCAGGCAGCCGTCTTTCCCGGCGATGGGAGGCTGATCGAAGGCCGGATCGTTCGGGGGGACCGGGGCCCGGTCCGCCGGGGAGTCGGACTCCTGGATCATCTGGTTGCGCCTGCACAGTCGCGGGATCTCCTGTTCCAGTCGGCCTTCGATCTCGCGGATCCGCAGCGCCGCGGACCGGTCGGCGCCCGCTGAGGAAAGCGCGTTCAGAATTCTCGCGGTCTCCTCACCGATCACTTTCCGCGCCTGCTCCAGCGACGCGATGAATTGCTCCATCAACTCCGGGTCAATTCCGGAGATGACCCGTCTTCCGACGCCGCAGGCGGCGTCGGCCTCGTATCGAAAGCCTCCCGTCGAAGGCAATCCCCGGTTTCACCTTAGACATCTGGATTGCCATCAGATAGGAATTCGATCGGCTGGGAGCCTCAGGCGTGGGCGGCTCCGGCGAGGATGCCGCCATACTGGATGGCGACCAGGTGGCGGATCGGAATCGTCTCGTCGGGGGTGCCCGCCTCGGCCTCGGCGCACCATTTGGCGTAGGTGTCCGACAGCGTGCGGGCCCGCGCCCGGATGGTCGGGGTGCCGTTGCCGACGGCGAGTTCGCCCTCCAGCGCGCGCAGCAGCATGCCCCCGAACCTGAGCCGGACGCTGTGCGCGGTGTCGCGGCAGGACTGCCGCTCGGCGACGGTGGCCGGCCGGTCGCTCTCCGGCGCCCGCGCGTGGTGCTCGGCGGTGGTGGCCATCCCCTCGATCGGAGATGCCGGGCGCGGACCCCTGGCTTCAGCCATGGGGGTAAGCCCGGCGTGGGAAGGCGCTCCAGCGCCTGAGCGTGCCTTGACCGGAACCTGCTGCGGCAGCGCACCACGCGCTGGTACAGTCAGTCGCGGTCGAACGCGTGAGCGATAACCAAGCTCGCAACTTTGGCCGTTACTCACCGCCGGGAGGGCGGAGCCTGCGTCGCCCAGAACGGGATCGTGGGCTGGGGCGTGGAAACCCGCGTAAACGGGGCCGGAAGGTGAACCGCCAAGCAACAGCGTCGCGACCATGCGCAGAGTCGCATGGTTGGGACGGTTGGAATCCCCCGGATTCATCCGTGGGGAGCGCTTCAAGTAGTCGTAGGTGTCCTCCATCCGCGGGGCGAGGAAGACCGACTCCTCCAGGGTCCGTACCGAGGGGTGCTCGGGCTCGCCCGCGTGCAGCGGCACGCCGTACCGGCCCGGCAGGGACTTGAGCAGGGCCTGCAGTTCGGGCACCGGGCGGTTGAGGTAGAAGAACGCCCCGCCCATCTCGCTGTTGTGCAGGGTGGTCATGAACGCCGGGCGGGTGTCGTCGATCAGCCGCATCAGCGCCAGTGTCTCGGGCATCACCCGGTCGAAGTAGGCGCGCTTGTAGGCGAAGGGGAAGGTCCACTCGACCTGCTCGTCACCCGCCGGACGGTAGAAGTGCCTGCCGTAGTGCGCTTTGGTGAACGGCCCGGCGACCACCCCTCGTTGAGCCTGGTCCCGTCCGGGTCGAGGCAGCCCACGATGTGCCAGGTGTGACCGGTGGCCTCGCGCAGCGCGGCGCTCTCGCACAGCCGGGTGGCGAGATGGATCACGGTGAGCCCGCCGATGGGCTCGTTGGGGTGCGGCATGGCGCCGACCAGCGCGTGACGTGGCCCGTCACCGACGCTCAGGCAGAGGATCGGCTCACCCAGGGCGGAGCTGCCCACCCGCCTCAGCGAGGCGACGCCGGGATGGTCGGCGGCCAGCCGGGTGAGGGCGGCCGTGATCTCGTCCACGGTGGCGAACCGGTCATGGTCGGGAACGGAGTCGAGTTCGTCGTTCAGCAGGGGGTCTGTCACCCCCGACAGTCTGCCGAGCGGGCCTCGGTCCCGGGAGTCCGGAATGAGTGATCGGTCGGGTTTGTCGGGCGGGGGACCCGTTGCCCCGGCAGCCGAGGGGAGGGGGCGTCGGTCGTCCGCCTAGAGTCTCCTCATGTCCTCTCCCTCTGTTCGCCTGCTGCTGCGTAACGCGCGGATCGGTCTCGGTGGGCCGCCGCGCCATGTCCTGATCGTTGACGGCCGGGTCGCGGAGGTGGCCTCGGAGCCTCCTGCCTGCGACGAGTCGGTGGACGTCGGGGGCGCCACCCTGCTGCCGGGGCTGTGGGACGCGCACGTGCACTCCGTGCAGTGGGCACAGGCCCGGCGCAGGATCGATCTGACCTCGGCCCGGTCGGCGCGGGAGGCGGTCGACCTCGTCGCCCCGCAGGCGGGTACGTCCGGGTTCACGGTCGGCTACGGCTTCCGCGACGGCCTGTGGCCGGACACGCCGGACAAGTCGCTGCTGGAGGCGGCGGCGCCGGGTTGCCCGATCGTGCTGGTGAGCAATGACCTGCACACCGCCTGGTTCAGCCCGGCCGCGCTGGCGGTGATCGGCAGGGGCGGGCATCCGACGGGGGTGCTGCGCGAGCGCGACTGCTACGACGCGATGGCCCAGATGCCTCCGCCCCCCGAGGACGAGCTGGACCGCTGGGTGGCCGAGGCCACCACCGCCGCCGCGGCCAGAGGTGTCGTCGGCGTGCTGGACTTCGAGTTCGCCGACAACGTCACCGACTGGACCCGGCGGATCTCGCGGGGGGCGGTCGACGTCCGGGTCAGCTGCTCGATCCCGGTGAACCGGCTCGAAGAGGCGATCGATCGCGGGTTGCGCACCGGGGAGCCGGTCGCGGGGTCGGGGGGCCTGCTGGAGGTCGGGCCGGTGAAGACGTTCGTGGACGGTTCGCTGAACACCAGGACCGCCTACTGCGCGGACCCGTATCCCGGTGGCGACGCGCGCGGGCTGCTGGAGACACCGCCGGAGGAGCTGTACGGGGTCATGGAGCTGGCCGCCGGGCATGGGATCGCCCCGGCGGTGCACGCCATCGGCGACCTGGCGGTGGGCATCGCGCTGGACGCCTTCGAGCGGGTCGGCTGCCCGGGGAGGATCGAGCACGCGCAACTGGTCCGCCCGGAGGACTTCGGGAGGTTCGCGAGGCCCGGTCTGGTGGCGGGTGTGCAGCCCGCCCACGCGCCCGACGACCGGGAGGTGGCCGATCTGCACTGGCGGGGGCGGACCGGGCGGGCCTTCGCCTACGCCGACCTGCTGGCCGCGGGGGCGACCCTGGAGCTAGGCTCCGACGCTCCGGTGGCGCCGCTCGACCCATGGGACGGGATCGCCTCCGCCGTGGCCAGGACCGACGACGAGCGGCCGCCGTGGCACCCGGAACAGGCGATCTCGCTGCCGGTGGCGCTGGCGGCGGCCGGCCGGGGCCGCGCCGGGGTGCGCCCGGGCGACCCCGCGGACTTGATGATCACCGAGTACGATCCGGCGGGGCTGGACGGGGACGGTCTCCGTCGTATGCCGATCCTCGGCACCCTGCTCGGTGGCCGCTGGACCCACCGCCGCGCCATCTGACCCGGCAGAACGGGGTGCGGTGGCGGTCCGCCCGGCCGGGTCCACCGCCGTGCCACCCGGTCTGCCCGATTCGCCCGCTTGGAGTCGCCGGCCGATCCAGCCGGTCGGGTTCGGTGGTGGTCCGTCCGGTATGCCGTTCCATGTCCGGTGCTTCGCGCACCCGGTGCCATACCGCCGACGGGCCGACCGTCTGGACGGGGGCCGGCTTCTGGTAGGACAGGCGGGTGACCCACGCCAACCCCTCGCCGGACGATGACGCCCTCCTGCCGCTCGACGCCGTACGCGAGCGGCCCGTGCCTGGCAGGGCCGCCAGGGCAAGGGCGGGGGCCGTCCGAGCGGCGGGGGTGATCCGGGCGCAAGGGGTGGCCGAGCAGGTCAGAGGGGTGCCGGAGCCGGCCGCGGAGCTGCCGGTCGCGCGGGTGGTCGTCGACACCCCGCTGCCGCACCTCGACCGGTTGTTCGACTACCTCGTCCCCGCCCCCCTGGACACCGCCGCGGTGCCGGGGTGCCGGGTCCGGATCAGGTTCGCGGGCAAGCTCGTCGACGGGTTCCTGCTGGAACGGGTGGAGACCACCGAGCACCAGGGCAAGCTGACCCGCCTGGAGCGGGTCGTCTCCGCCGAGCCCGTGCTCACCCCGGAGATCGCCGCGCTGGCCCGGGTGGTGGCCGACCACTACGCCGGGACCATGGCCGACGTGCTGCGCCTGGCCGTCCCGCCCCGCCACGCCAGGGTCGAGGCCGAGGCCGTTCCCGCGGCGGGTACGGCCCCGCCGGCGGAGATGATCGGCGTCGCGGGTGAGACCCGGCGGGAGCCGGAAGCGGGTGAGACCCGGCGGGAGCCGGAAGCGGGTGTGCCCCAGGGCGGGGCCGAAGCGGATGAGACCCGGGGGGAGCCGGAATCCGAGGGACCGGGGCAGCGGACGGATCCGGAGCCGGGAGCGAGGAGCGGGCCGGCCCAGGCACCGGGATGGGGAGGGGAGAGCGGGCCGGATGTGGGGCCGGGGCCGTGGGCGGACTACCGGGAGGGGAAGGCGTTCCTGGCGGCGCTGGCGAAGGGGGGCTCCCCCCGAGCCGTGTGGACCGCTCTGCCGGGCACCGACCAGGACGGGCCCGGGTGGCCACGGGCGGTCGCGGTTGCCGTACGGGAGACCCTGCACGGTGGCAGGGGAGCCCTCGTGGTGCTTCCCGACGGCAAGGACGTGGCCCTGGCCGACGCGGCGCTGAGCGCCGTTCTGGGGCCCGGTGCGCATGTGGCGCTGACGGCGGACCTCGGGCCCGCGGAGCGCTACCGGCGGTGGCTGCGCCTGTCCAGGGGTCAGGTCCGGGTCGCCGTCGGCACCAGGGGGGCGGCGTTCGCCCCGGTCGCCGACCTCGGGCTGGCGGTGATCTGGGACGACGGTGACGACCTGCACTCCGAGCGGCTCGCCCCCTACCCGCACGCCAGGGAGGTCCTCGCACTGCGTGCCCACCGGGCCCGCGCGGGCCTGCTCATCGGCGGGTACGCCCGCACGGCGGAGGCCACCCAGCTCATCGCCACGGGCTGGGCGGGGCCCATCGTCGCGGCCCGCCAGGCGGTCAGGGCCAGGGCGCCGAGGGTCCGCCCGGCGGGGGAGGACTCGGAGCTGGCCAGGGACGAGGCGGCCAGGGCCGCCCGGCTGCCCAGCCTCGCCTGGCGGATCCTGCGCACGGGGTTGGAGAGCGGCCCGGTGCTGGTGCAGGTCCCCCGGCGGGGCTACCTGCCCGCGCTGGCCTGCCAGGGCTGCCGGACGCCGGCCCGCTGCGGGCACTGCGGCGGACCCTTCGCGCTACGTGGTGGCCACGTGGCCCCGTACTGCCGCTGGTGCGGCCGGATCGCCGGCGAGTGGCGCTGCCCCTCCTGCGGCGGGGCGCGGGTGCGGGCCCAGGTGGTCGGTGCCCGCCGCACCGCCGAGGAACTGGGGCGGGCCTTCCCCTCCGTACGGGTCAAGACGTCGGGCAGGGACGGGGTGCTGGCCACGGTCGGCGCGGCCCGGGCACTGGTGGTGGCCACCCCGGGAGCCGAGCCGGTGCCCGAGGGCGGATACGCGGCGGCGGTGCTGCTGGACGGCTGGGCGCTGCTCGGCAGACCGGACCTGCGCGCCGCCGAGGAGACGCTGCGCCGGTGGATGAACGCGGCGGCGCTGCTGCGGCCCGCCGCCGAGCTGGTCGTGCTGGCCGATTCCTCGTTGCCCGTCGTGCAGGCGTTGCTGCGCTGGGATCCGGTGACACATGCCGAGAGAGAACTGGCCGACAGGACAGAACTCGGTTTCCCCCCGGCGGTGAAAATGGCGACGCTCACCGGATCTCCGGCGGGGGTCAGGGAAATGCTCGGTGAGATGGCGCTGCCCCCCGAGGCACAGGTGCTCGGCCCGGTCCCGGTGGCCTCGCCCAAGGGGGATCAAGTGCGGGAACGTGCCATGGTGCGGATCGCGCGAGGCTCCGGCTCCACGCTGGCCGCGGCTCTGAAAGGAGCCGTGGGAGTGCGCTCCGCACGCAAGGCCGCGGAGGTGGTCAAGGTATGCATTGACCCTCTAGATGTGATTTGAGTTGTTTCCCCGATTCGCGGTGCTGGCAGTAAGCCGTTAATTTTCCCCTGTGTCGATCGAATGGGTGAATCGGGCCGTAGACGACCTGCGCGCGTGGGGGCGTGCGCGCGGCCTGGACGTTGACGTGGACGAGGTGCGGCTGCTCTGCGACTACGCGAGTGACTATCTGGACGTGAACGAGCTGGGTGATTTCACCCCTGTCGCCTTCGAGGAGCTGCTGCTCAACATCTATCCACGCAAGGTCATCGCCCCGCCGGAGAGTGCCCCCGAGACCGTCGCCGCCGCCCGCACCCTGGTCGACTTCCTGCTCTCGACCGAGGAGATCGGCGGCAAGATGGCCGTCCGGATGAGGAGCGTCCTCGACCGGATCGAGCCCGAGATGCCCATCGCCCTCGCCGACACCTCCAGGTTCGGCATGGCCAAGAGCCTCTTCAGCGCGATGGGCGCAGACTCGCTGGAGCGAGCCACCGGGAGCACTGAGAGCGCTGGGAACGCGATCCTCTCCGTCTCGGCGGTGCAGGAGGAGCCCGCCGTCGAGCACTGCGACTGCCCCGGCTGCTCGCCGCTTCCCCCGGTGCGCCTGGCGCCCCGCGAGACGCTCGCCCAGAGCGCCCTGCGGGTGCCGCTGCTGACCGACGCGCGCAGGCTGGTCCAGTGGATGCTCGCGGGAGGGCGCACCCCCACCGTCAAGGGCAGGCTCAGGGTCCGTGACGCCACCGAGGCGATCGCCCAGCTCTCGGTGACCGACCCCGGTCTGCTCTGGGAACTCGCGGTCCACACCGGCCTGGTCACCGTCGAGGGCACCGCCATCTTCGACGGCGAGGACTTCGACCCGCTCGACATCTGGGCCGCGACCGTCGAGTTCGTCGTCGAGAAGGAGACCGGCGGTGCCGTGACGGGTGAGGTCTCCCTGGACGAGGAGCTCTACGGCCTGTGCGACATGCTCTACCGGCTCCAGGCACCCGTGCCGATCCCGCTGGTCAGGGAGTACCTGGACGAGATCGGCCTGGTGGAGGAGGGGGAGATCGACGTCCCCGAGGTCGTGCGGCGGCTCGCCTACTGCGGGGTGGCCGAGCCGGGCGACGAACTCCTGGAGCTCACCCCGCTGGCCCTGTGGGGGCTGCACAGGCTCTACACCGACCTGGGCATCGAGGCGCCCCAGGCGGCCGACCTGGCCCTCGCCGACGCACCCGAGCTCATCGAGGGGCTGCTGTCGGGGATGCCCGCCGAGATGGCCGAGGCCGACATCGAGGGCTGGCTGCGGCACAGGAGCCCGGCGCGGGCGGTCACCGAGCTGTTCGGCTCCGTCTCGGGGGCGCCCTCGGTCGCCAGGGGCATCGCGGTGACGATCGTCGACCGCCTCGGCGCCGACGCGGAGGAGGCGGTGCGGGCCTTCCTGGAGGAGCCGGAGCTGCGCCCGCACGCCATCCACTGGCTGGCCGCGCGCGGTCTGGCGGCCCCCGCGCTCACCTCGGAGGAGGTGCTCTGGATGAGCGTGGACATGCTCGTCCTGGCCATGCCCGCCGCCGAGGAGGATCCGGAGACGTTCGCCGAGAACATGTCCGCCTCCGGGCCGCCGCAGAGCGTGATCGAGGAGATGTGGCGGGTCGACCACCCCGAGGTCGTCGAGGTTCTTGAGCTGCTCGGACGCTCCCTGAGGGACCACAACGCGGCCAAGGCGGCCCGCAAGGCGGCTTTCAAGGCACGTTCCCGCGCCATCGGCTGAGCCGTGTATGCGTGAGGCGCGAGTGCAGTAAGTTTCACGGGTGGCAAAGAGCGGGAACAGTGGGAACGTCTTCGACATCGGCGAGCTGCGCAGGCTTGTGGACGAGCTGGGAGCGGCACCCCGCGAGCTGCGAACAGCCGTTCTGGAGGAGTCGGTCACGGCCGCGGGCCGTGACTGCCCCCCGCGCGGCGACGCGCTGAGCTTCCCGCCGGTCGACCTCGCCCCGGACGCCGAGCTGGCCGCGTCCGTGCCGCTGGTGCCGCTGGTGCTCGACGCCCAGCGGCTGGCCGCCTGGACCGGCACCCGCGCGGTGACCCCCGAGGGACTGCTGCCCGACCCGTTCGCGCCGTGCGCGGAGCTCGGCCTGCCGGGCCCGGCGCGGCTGCACCTGCTCTGGGTGGTCGCGGTCAACACCGGCATGCTGCGCATCTCCCGTGGCCGGGTGGACTCCGGCCCGCTGGCGCTCTCCGCCGACCTGCCGCACCGGGCCGTGCTGGGGTTCTGGGACGGCGTGGTCATGGACGTCCTCGACCGTGCGGACGACGACCTGACCGGGTCTCCCGTGATCGACGATCACTTGGCCGAGATGCTCGCCACGCTGTACGCCGTGCGCGAAGGACTGTCCACCGCGACCCTGGTCAAGGGCATCCTGCAGTCGCACCGGGTGGCCTGCGGGGCCGGTCCCGCCGAGATGAGGACGCTGACCGGCACGCTGCCCGCCCAGCTGGAGTCGGCCCTGTCGCTCCTGGGCTACTGCGGGCTGGTCGAGACCTCGCGGGCGGGCAGGCCCCGGCTGACCCCGCTCGGCATGTGGGCCGTCCGCCAGGACCTCATCAGGGAGGGCCACGACGCGCCGACGGGCGCCGAGGTCGCAGTTTTCACCGACCTCGGCGCGCCCGAGCTGGTCGAGGCGATCGTGAAGGGTTCCGCCGCGCCCAGCGCCGTCACCGTGTGGCTGGAGTCCCGCCACCCCGAGGCCGCCGCGCGCGAGCTGGTCAAGGTCGCGGCCTCGGGCACGGCAGGCCGGCGCGGTGTCGCGGGCGCGATCCTGGAGGAGCTCGGCCCCGAGGCCGAGGCCCCGCTCAGGGAGGCGCTCTCCGAGCCCGCCATGTGGCGCTACGCCGCCTCCTGGCTGCACATCCGCGATCTGCCCGCGCCCGCGCTCACCCCCGCGGACAACACCTGGCTCGCGGTCGACTCGCTCGCCTCGCTGCTGGAGCGGGGCGAGGCCTCCGAGGCGATCTGCGAGTTCGACGCGCTCGAACCCGGAGAGGACCTGGTACGCGTGGTCGAGGAGATGGCCCTGGTGGAGCACCCCGACACGTTCGCCGTCCTCGACCTGCTCGGCTCCAGGCACGGCACCGCCGCGGTGGCCAAGTCGGCCCGCAAGGCCGCCATGAAGGCCCGCTCCCGCTGAGGTGCGCGGGAAGGCCCAGGGGAGGCGGCCGGCGCCCTTAGACTGGGGCGATCCCCTGAAGCGTGAGGAGACCCCTGTTGGCCATTCAGCCGATCCGCCTTTTCGGCGACCCGGTGTTGCGCACTCCGGCCGATCCGGTCAAGGACTTCGACAAGGAGCTGCGCAAGCTCGTCAAGGACCTCACCGACACGATGATGGACGCACCGGGGGCCGGGCTGGCGGCACCCCAGATCGGGGTCGGGCTCCGGGTCTTCACCTACTACGTGGACGATCAGCTCGGACACCTGATCAACCCCAACCTCGACCTGTCGGACGAGGCGGACGAGGAGGGCGAGGAGGGCTGCCTGTCCTTCCCCGGCCTCTCGTTCCCCACGCCCAGGGCGCTGCGGGCCGTGGCGACCGGTTTCAACATGCACGGCGAGCCGGTGACGCTTGAGGGCACCGACCTGATGGCCCGTTGCTTCCAGCACGAGACCGATCACCTCGACGGCGTGCTGTTCATCGACCGGATGGACGCCAAACAGCGCAAACTCGCCATGAAGGCGATCCGCGAGGCCGACTGGAACGGTCTGTCGGCCCCCGCGTTCAAGTTCTCCCCGCACGCCACCCACGGGAAGGCTCTGTAGGAACCTTGCGCCTGGTCTTCGCCGGAACCCCGGACACAGCCCTGCCCGCGCTGCGGGCTCTGATCGACTCGCCCCGCCATGATGTCGTCGCCGTCGTCACCCGGCCGGACGCCCAGTCGGGCAGGGGCCGCAGGGTCCATCCGAGCCCTGTCGCCGAGCTCGCCGAGGAGGCGGGCATCGAGGTGCTCAGGCCGCAGAAGGCGGGTGACCCGGCCTTCCTCGACCGGCTCACCGAGCTCGCCCCCGACTGCTGCCCGGTGGTCGCCTACGGTGCGCTCCTGCCCCAGGCCGCCCTGGACATTCCCCGGCACGGCTGGGTCAACCTCCACTTCTCGCTGCTGCCGGCCTGGCGCGGCGCGGCGCCGGTGCAGCACGCCGTGCTGCACGGTGACGCGATCACCGGCGCGGCCACCTTCCGGATCGTCAGGGAGCTGGACGCGGGCCCGGTCTACGGCGTGGTCACCGAGGAGATCCGCCCCGCGGACACCAGCGGGGAACTGCTCGCCCGGCTCGCCGAGTCCGGTGCCGGGCTGCTGACGGCCACCCTCGACGGGATCGAGGACGGCAAGCTGGAGGCCGTGCCGCAGCCCGCGGAGGGGGTCAGCCTCGCCCCGAAGATCAGCGTCGACGACGCCAGGGTCGACTGGTCCGCACCCGCCATGCGCGTCGATCGGCTGGTCCGTGCCTGCACCCCCGCCCCGGGCGCGTGGACCGAGTTCCGCGGCCAGCGGGTCAAGCTCGGCCCCCTGCGACCGGTTCCCGACGCCTCACCCCTGGCCCCCGGCCAGATCGCGGCGTCCAAGAACACCGTCCTGGTCGGCACCGCGACCTACCCGGTCGAGCTGGGCGAGGTGCAGCCGCAGGGCAAGCGTCTGATGAGGGCGGGGGAGTGGGCCCGCGGTGTGCGGCCCACGGACGAGGATCGGCTGGCCTAGAGATCATGAGCAGTGCTGGTGGTGACGGCCGTAACGCCGCACGAGGCGGGCGCGGCCGGGGGGCGACTCCGCGCGGCCATGGAGCGGGCGGGAACCGAGGCAGGGGCAAGGGCACGGCCGGGGCCGGGCGTCCGCCCAAGCCGGTCCGCGACGAGGCGCGCAACACCGCGTACGACCTGATGCGTGCCGTCGACGAGCGGGACGCCTACGCCAACCTGCTGATGCCCGCGCTGCTGCGCGAGCGCCGCCTGTCGGGGCGCGACGCGGGACTGGCCACCGAACTGGCCTACGGCACCCTGCGCGGTCTCGGCACCTACGACGAGATCATCGCGGCCTGCAGCGACCGGGCGCCGGAGGACGTCGACCCGCCGCTGCTCGACGCCGTACGGCTGGGCGTGCACCAGTTGCTCAAGACGCGGGTGCCCCCGCACGCCGCCGTCGGCACCACGGTCGATCTGGTGCGGCTGCGCGTGGGCATCGGCGCCTCGAAGTACGCCAACGCCGTGCTGCGCAAGGTCTCCACCCGGTCGCTGGAGCAGTGGGTCCCGATCGTGGCGCCCGACCCCGCCGACGACCCCGTCGGCCATCTGGCGGTGGCCCACAGCCACCCGAGGTGGATCGTCGAGGCGCTGCGCGACGCCGTGGGCGGCGACTTCGACGAGACGGCCGCCCTGCTCGCCGCCGACAACGAGCGTCCCCGGGTGACCCTGGTCGCCCGTCCGGGCCGCTCGTCGGTCGCGGAGCTCCTCGACGCGGGCGCCGAGCCCGCCGGATACTCCCCGTACGGGGCCTACCTGCCCGAGGGCGACCCCGGGGCGATCCTCGCCGTGGCCGAGTCGCGGGCCGCCGTCCAGGACGAGGCCAGCCAGCTCGTCGCGCTGGCCCTGACCCGGGTCCCGGTGGAGGGCGCCGACTCGCGCTGGCTCGACCTGTGCGCGGGCCCCGGCGGCAAGGCCGGCCTGCTCGACGCCATCGCGACCCACGGTGACGAGGCGGGCCTCGCGGCGGGCGCCGGGCCGGCGGCCTTCCCCGGTGGGGCGCGCCTGCTCGCCGCCGAGCTGCAGTACCACCGGGCGCGGCTGGTGTGGCAGACGACCCGGCAGGCCGCGGTGATCACCGCGAACGGCACCGTGCCCGCCTGGCGGCCCGGAGTCTTCGACCGGGTCATGCTGGATGCCCCCTGCACCGGCCTGGGCGCGCTGCGCCGCCGCCCCGAGGCCCGCTGGCGCCGTGATCCCCGGAGCCTTCCCGAGCTGGGCAGGCTCCAGCGTGACCTGCTCGCCTCGGCGATCGAGGCGGTCCGTCCCGGTGGCGTCGTCGGGTACGTGACCTGCTCGCCGCACCTGGCCGAGACCGACGTCGTGGTCGGCGACGCCCTGCGCCGCCGCGACGACGTCGAGGCGCTGGACGCCCGTGCCTACCTCCCCGAGGTCGAGGGGCTGGGCGAGGGGCCGTACGCGCGGTTCTGGCCGCACCGGCACGGCACCGACGCCATGTTCCTGGCCCTGCTGCGCCGCCGCTGATCGGCCTCGGGGTCGTCATCGCAGGTCAGGGCATATATGGATGCCGCACACCGTTCGACTGGGCATAACTGCTTCCAAGAGGACGCGGGGGTGGCGAAATGTGTGGAATCTGTGGATGGGTGGACTTCGAGGGCGATGTCCGGCAGTCACCGGACATCGCGAAGGCCATGACCGACACCATGGCCTGCCGCGGGCCCGACGATGCGGGGATCTGGCTCGCCCCGCACGTCGCGATAGGCCATCGGCGGCTGGCCGTCATCGACATCGAGGGCGGCCGCCAGCCGATGGTCGTCGCGGAGGAGGGGCTGCCGCTTGCCGTCCTCACCTACAGCGGCGAGATCTACAACTTCGTCGAGTTACGCGCCGAACTGGCCGCCCACGGCCACCGCTTCCAGACCCGGAGCGACACCGAGGTCGTGCTGCGGGCCTACCTCGAATGGGGTGAGGATCTCGCCGACCGGCTGAACGGCATGTTCGCCTTCGCGATCTGGGACACCCGCCGCGAGGAGCTGCTGCTCGTCCGCGACCGGATGGGTGTCAAGCCGCTGTACTACTACCCCACCGCGCACGGCGTGCTGTTCGGCTCCGAGCCCAAGGCGATCCTCGCCAACCCGCTCGCCGGGACGCCCACCGTCGACGCCGACGGGCTGCGCGAGCTGATCGCCTTCGTCAAGACCCCCGAGCACGCCGTCTACCAGGGCATGTACGAGGTTCGCCCCGGCCAGGCCGTCCGGGTGACCCGCGAGTTCCTGTGCCGGCGCCGCTACTGGCAGCTGAACTCCCACGAGCACGTCGACGACCTCGCCACCACGGTCGCGGGCGTACGCGACCTGCTGGACGACATCGTCGGCCGCCAGCTCGTCGCCGACGTGCCGCTCTGCGCCCTGCTCTCCGGCGGTCTCGACTCCAGCGCCGTCACGGTACTCGCCGCGCTGGGGCTTCGGGAGCGGGGGGAGGGGAGGGTCCGGTCGTTCTCCGTCGACTTCGCCGGATACACCGAGAACTTCCAGCCCGACGAGATGCGCGACACCCCCGACACGCCGTACGCGCACGAGGTCGTGCGGCACGTCGACGCCGACCACACCGACATCGTCCTGGACTCCGCCGACCTCATGGACCCGGCGGTGCGCGGCGCGGTCCTGCGGGCGCGGGATCTGCCGATCGGCGTCGGTGACATGGACACCTCCCTTTACCTGTTGTTCCGCGCCATCCGGGGGCACTCCACCGTGGCGCTGTCCGGGGAGTCGGCCGACGAGGTCTTCGGCGGCTACCGGTGGTTCCACGATCCGGAGGCGGTCGCCGCCGACACCTTCCCGTGGCTGGTCTCCCCGGGGATGGCGCGGTTCGGCGGGCTGGGGGCGCTCCTCGACGAGGACCTGATGCGCAAGCTGGACGTCCCCGCCTACCGTGCGGACAGCTACCGGCACGCGCTGGACGAGGTGCCCCGGCTACCGGGTGAGGAGGGACTGGAACGGCGGATGCGGGAGATCTCCTACCTGAACCTCACCCGGTTCGTGCAGATCCTGCTGGACCGCAAGGACCGGATGAGCATGGCCGTCGGGCTGGAGGTCCGGGTGCCGTTCTGCGACCACCGGCTGGTGGAGTACGTCTTCAACGCCCCCTGGTCGATGAAGACCTTCGACGGACGGGAGAAGAGCCTGCTCCGCGCCGCCACGGCGGACATCCTGCCGCCCTCGGTCGTCCACCGCCGCAAGAGCCCCTACCCCTCGACGCAGGACCCCGCCTACGCGGAGGCGGTCCGCGCGGAGGCGGCCCGGCTGCTCGGCTGCGGGGACATCGCGGCCGAGCCGCTGATCGACAGGGAGAAGGTACGGGCGGTGATCGACCGGCCGGAGACGGACGGCGGCCCGGCGGGAGGCCGGGCGGCGCTGGAGGGGTTGCTGCAGTTCAACGCCTGGCTGGAGAGGTACCACGTCCGGGTCAACCTCTGATCCGAGATCCCGTCCCCTCAGCGCCGCCGGGGCACGTAGAAGAGCTTCACCCCGTCCCGGCCCGCTGAGGAGCTCCAGGCCAGGTTGGTCGAGATCACGCCGTAGAGGTCCATCACGCTCGCGGCGGGTACGGCGAGGAGGGCGACGACGGCGACCAGCGGGAGGAGAATCGAACGCAGGGAGCGGGGGCGAAAGGACATCGCTCCCCGATTCCGATAAAGACTGAGAAGTCGGTCGGAGCAGAGGCCCCGGACCTCGTGCACAGTCTCGTTCAATCATCCAGATGATTCCGGCAGGAAATTACTCCGGCAATCCCTCGTGTGCCCGGAGAGTTATGAGTTCGCGTCCTTTGACATTCCCTGCCGTCTCCGAGTTCGGTGCGGGAGGCTCGGTAGTACGAGCGGTATATCCGATATGTCATGCTTCATGTGGCGCGCGTCGTGTGCCGGATGATATGTGACGCGGGTCACGTGGTGGACGGCGGGTGACGGAGGGCAGGGCGCCGCCTCATAGAATCGGCCAATTATGGCCGTACAGATCTCGCCCAGCATCCTGTCCGCTGACTTCGCCCGCCTCGCCGAGGCGGCCGAGGCGGTCCCCAACGCCGACTGGCTGCACGTGGATGTCATGGACAACCACTTCGTCCCCAACCTGACCCTCGGGCTGCCGGTGGTCGAGTCCCTGCTCAAGGCGACCTCGATGCCGCTCGACTGCCACCTCATGATCGAGGACCCGGACCGCTGGGCCCCGTCCTACGCCGAGGCCGGAGCCCAGAGCGTGACCATCCACGTGGAGGCGGCCAAGGCCCCGGTGCGCACGCTGCGCCAGATCCGCAGCGCCGGTGCCCGCGCCGGCCTGGCACTGAACCCCGCCACCCCCGTCGAGCCGTACGAGGACCTGCTCGACGAGCTCGACATGCTGCTGCTGATGACCGTCGATCCCGGTTTCGGCGGGCAGAAGTTCCTCGACATGGTGCTGCCCAAGATCCGCCGGGCCCGCGAGCTGATCGACCGCTGTGGCGGGCAGGTCTGGCTCCAGGTGGACGGCGGCGTCTCCGACACGACGATCGAGCGCTGCGCGGAGGCGGGCGCCGACGTCTTCGTGGCGGGCAACGCCGTCTACGGCGCCGAGGACCCGGCCCGCGCGGTCGACGGTCTGCGCGCCCTGGCCACTCGCGGCTGACCGGTCCTGCTCCAGGGGGCGTCCGGGAGGACCGGACCGCCAGGCGGACAGCCGAACGGCGGAGGGCGGACCCGGGATGGGAGAGGTAATGTCGGAGAATGCATCTGGGCGGGTCCCGAAGGAAGAAGCCGTCGTATCACCGAATGATCCCGACCTCATGGCCCAGGTACTCA
>NZ_JBEXGU010000128.1:0-27175 GCF_040607515.1 Streptosporangium sp. NPDC005286
GTTTTTTTGTTTCAGTGCTTTACTGGGGTGTTCTCTCCCCATCCCTCGGGGGGGGCCCGCCCGCGGCCCGCCGCTGTGGGGGCGGCCGGCGGGACGGTCCTGCTGCCTGTCCGGGGGCATCAGACGCGCGGCTTCTCCCGCATCTCGAAGGTCTCGATGACGTCATCGATCTTGATGTCGCTGTAGCCGACACCGATACCGCACTCGAACCCTTCGCGCACCTCGGTCGCGTCGTCCTTGAAGCGACGCAGCGAGGAGACGGTGAGGTTGTCGGAGATGACGACCCCGCCGCGGATGAGACGGGCCTTGCTGTTGCGGACGATCGTGCCCGAGCGGACCAGAGCACCGGCGATGTTGCCGATCTTCGGCACCTTGAAGACCTCGCGGACTTCCGCGGTGCCCATCTGGACCTCTTCGAACTCCGGCTTGAGCATGCCCTTGAGGGCCGCCTCGATCTCCTCGATCGCCTGGTAGATGACCGAGTAGTAGCGGATGTCGACGCCCTCGCGCTCGGCCAGATCGCGCGCCCTGACCTCGGGGCGCACGTTGAAGCCGATGATGACCGCGTTGTCGTCGGCGACCGCCAGGTTGACGTCGTACTCGGTGATCGCACCGACGGCGCGGTGGAGCACCCGCAGGCGCACCTCGTCACCGACGTCGATCTTGAGCAGCGCGTCTTCCAGAGCCTCGACGGAACCGGAGACGTCACCCTTGATGATGAGCTTGAGCTCGTCGACCTGGCCCTTCTCCATCTCGCTGAAGAGCTCTTCGAGGGTGCGGCGACGGCCGGACTTGGCCATGTCCGCGATGCGCTTGCGCGCCGCGCGCTGCTGGGCGATCTGGCGCGCCATCCGGTCGTCGGTGACGACGATGAAGTTGTCACCGGCGCCCGGCACCGCGGTCAGACCAAGGACCGCCACCGGACGGGACGGGTCGGCCTCCTGGATCGCCTCGCCCTTGTCGTCGAGCATCGCCCGGACGCGGCCGAAGGCCTCGCCACAGACGATCGAGTCGCCGACGCGGAGCGTGCCGCGCTGGACCAGCACGGTCGCGACCGGACCACGGCCCTTGTCGAGGTGGGCCTCGATGGCGACGCCCTGCGCGTCCATCGTGTCGTTGGCCCGCAGGTCGAGCTCGGCGTCCGCGGTGAGCAGGATGGCCTCGAGAAGGTTCTCGATGCCGGTCCCGTTCTTGGCGGAGATGTCGACGAACATCGTGGTGCCGCCGTACTCCTCGGCGACCAGGCCGTACTCGGTGAGCTGGGCGCGCACCTTGTTCGGGTCCGCCCCCTCCTTGTCGACCTTGTTGACCGCGACGACGATCGGCACGTCGGCCGCCTGGGCGTGGTTGAGCGCCTCGATGGTCTGCGGCTTCACACCGTCGTCGGCCGCGACGACCAGGACGGCGATGTCGGTCACCTTGGCACCTCGGGCACGCATGGCGGTGAACGCCTCGTGACCCGGGGTGTCGATGAAGGTGATCTTCCGGTCCTCGCCCTCGTGCTCGGCGGCGATCTGGTAGGCACCGATGTGCTGGGTGATGCCACCCGCCTCCTGCGCCACCTCGTTGGTGTTGCGGATGGCGTCGAGCAGCTTGGTCTTACCGTGGTCGACGTGACCCATGACGGTCACCACCGGCGGGCGCGCGACCAGGTCGGACTCGTCGCCCTCGTCCTCGCCGAACTCGATGTCGAAGGTCTCCAGGAGCTCGCGGTCCTCCTCCTCCGGGCTGACCACAAGCAGGTTGTAGTCGAGCTCGGCGGCCAGAAGCTGGAGCGTCTCCTCGTTGACCGACTGCGTGGCGGTCACCATCTCGCCCAGGTGCAGCATGATCTGCACCAGGGACGCCGGGATCGCGCCGATCTTGTCGGCGAAGTCCGACAGGGAGGCGCCGCGCGACAGGCGGATCGTCTGCCCGTTGCCGCGAGGAGCCTGCACGCCGCCGATCGCCGGGGCCTGCATGTTGTCGAACTCTTGACGCCGCTGGCGCTTGGACTTGCGACCGCGGGTCGGGCGTCCGCCGGGACGGCCGAACGCGCCCGCGGTGCCTCCACCGCGGCCACGGCCACCGCCACCGGGACGGCCGGCGAAACCGCCGCCACCGCCACCGGGACCACCGGTTCCGGTGCCGGGACGGCCCGCGCCGCCACCGCCACCCGGACGGCCGGCGAAACCGCCGCCACCGCCACCGGGACGACCGCCGCCGCCACCGGGACGGCCCGCGCCGCCACCGGGACGACCGGCACCCGCACCGCCACCGGGGCGGCCCGCGCCGCCACCGGGGCCGGCGGGCCGGCCCTGCGGCATCATCATCGGGCTGGGACGCGGACCACCGGGGCGCGGACCACCGGGGCCACCCGCACCGCCGCCGGGACGCGGGCCACCCGCGCCGGGACCCGGACGCGGGCCGGCCGCACCGGGCGGACCGGAACGGGCGCCGGGCGGACGGGGACCGGCACTGTCGCGACCCTCGCGGGGACCGCGATCCTCACGCGGACCGGGACGCGGCCCCCTGTCGCCGGGGCCGCCGTCGCGGCCGGGACCACCGGGGCCACCGGGACCGCCGGGACGCGGCGGACGGGCCTGGCCCATGCCGCTGGCGTTCGACGAGAACGGGTTGTTACCGGGGCGCGGACCACGCGGGCCCGGACGCGGACCCGGCTTGGGCGCGCCCGCGCCGGCACCGGACCTGGGACCCGAGGGCGCTCCGCCGGGGCCACCCGAGGGACGACCCTCCGGACGACCCTCGGGGCGCGCCGCCGGACCGGGGCGCGGAGCGGGCCGCGGACCCGGCTTGGGGCCGGAGGCCGCCGGACGGCCGCTGTCGCTGCGGGGCGCCTCGAAGCGCGGCGGCTGCACCTGCGGCGGCTGCTGCCGCGGCGGCTGCGGAGGCTGCGCCTGCTGGGGCTCCGGCTTGGGAACGACCGGCGGGGCCTGCGGCGCGGGCGCCGCAGGACGAGCCGGTACGGGACCCGGTCGCGGTCCCGGCCGAGGGGCCGGTCCCGGCTTGGGGATGGATGTCGGCGCCGAAGAGACGCCGTTTGGCTGGCCGTCACCCGGCCGAGGTGCCGCCTGAGGCGGCCTGGGGCCTCTGCCCCTGTCGGACGAACCCTTACTGGGGCCGCCTAGCGCTTCCGTGAGCCTGCGGACTACCGGTGCTTCGATAGTCGAGGACGCCGAACGCACGAACTCGCCCATCTCCTGGAGCTTGGCCATGACGACCTTGCTCTCCACACCGAACTCCTTGGCGAGCTCGTATACCCGGACCTTCGCCACTGCACTCCCTTGTCTCGGCCCGGGAGGCGGTGCCGCCGGACCGTCGTTACGTTGACGTACTCATCGCCGCATGCTCATCAGGCGCTCATAGCTATCTGACCAGCCCATCAAATCGGCGTCCTACATGACAGTCGGTAACCATTTCACCCGATCCTTTCAGCCTGTTGCTCTTCCAGGTGGCCACGCAGCCGCGACAGGTCGAGCGGAACCGCAACGCGAAACGCACGCGGAAACGCTCGGCGACGCTCTGCGAGTTCGAGACAGCTCAGGGTGGGATGCAGTGAAGCACCACGCCCCTGGAGCCGTCTTCGCAGGTCGGGGACTATAACGCCCTCGACCACCACCAGGCGGAGCAGCTCGGAGGAAACCGTGCGAACCCGGCACCCCACACACATTCTCAGTGGGGCAGCCTGGCCACCATATTCCAGCTTACCGTGTGGACGCATCTGCGGAACCTGCCGCGTCCCCCGGCTGGGTGTCGGGACGGATGTCGATGCGCCAGCCGGTGAGGCGGTTGGCCAGCCGGGCGTTCTGCCCCTCCTTGCCGATGGCGAGGGAGAGCTGGTAGTCCGGCACGGTCACCCGCGCGGCACGGCCGTCGAAGTCGATCACCTCTACGTGGGAAACGCGCGCCGGCGACAGGGCATTCCCCACGAACTCCGCGGGATCCTCCGACCAGTCGATGATGTCGATCTTCTCACCGTGCAACTCGGTCATCACGTTGCGCACGCGCGAGCCCATCGGACCGATGCAGGCGCCCTTGGCGTTCACCCCCGGCCGCCGCGACCTGACCGCGAGCTTGGTGCGGTGACCGGCCTCGCGGGCGATGGCGGCGATCTCCACCGTACCGTCGGCGATCTCCGGCACCTCCAGCGCGAAGAGCTTCTTCACCAGCCCGGGGTGGGTGCGCGACAGGGTCACCGAGGGGCCCTTGTGCCCCTTCTTGACCTGGACCACGTAGCAGCGGATCCGCTCGCCGTGGACGTACTCCTCACCCGGGACCTGCTCGCTGTGCGGCAGCACCGCCTCGATCTTGCCCAGGTCGACCAGGACCACCCTCGGGTCCTTGCCCTGCTGGATGACGCCGGCCACCAGCTCGCCCTCGCGGCTGGCGAACTCCCCGAAGTTGATCTCGTCCTCGGCGTCACGGAGCTGCTGCAGGATGACCTGCTTGGCGGTGGTCGCGGCGATGCGGCTGAAGTTGCCCGGGGTGTCGTCGAACTCCCTGAGCACCTCCCCGCTCTCGGCGTCGAGTTCGGCGGCGAAGATGGTCACGTGCCCGGACTTGCGGTCGAGCTCGGCGCGCGCCTTGGCCGCCGCGCCCTCGCTCCGGAAATATGCGATCAGCAGCGCGTCCTCGATCGCCTTGACGACCAGGTCGAAGGAGATGTCCTTCTCCCGCTCCAGGCTGCGCAGGACGCTCATGTCGATGTCCACGAGGCTTCCCCCTTAGCCCTCGTCGCCGTCTTCGCCGTCGTCTTCGGCGTCGTCGAGCCGGCGGAATTCCACCTGAACCCGTCCTCGGGTCAGGTCCTCATAGTCGATGCGGCGCGGCGCGCCGTCGACGTCCAGCTCCACGCCGGTCTCGTCGGTGGCGACGATCCGGCCCTCCACGGCGGTGCCGTCCCTCAGGTCGGCCTTGACCAGCCTCCGCACCGCGCGGCGCCAGTGGCGCGGCTCGGTGAGCGGGCGGTCCACCCCCGGGGAGGAGACCTCCAGCACGTACGGGGTGCTTCCCATCGCGTCGTCGGCGTCCAGCGTCGCGGAGACCGCGTGGCTGACCTCCGCGACGTCGTCGAGGCTCACGCCGCCGTCACGGTCGACGACGACACGCAGCAGCCGCCTCTTGCCCGCGGGGGTGACCGTGACGTCCTCCAAGTCGAGCCCCTCGGCTCCGACGACAGGTTCCAGAAGCTTCATCAGGCGGTCGCGGGATGTGGCGTTGCCCATGCCGACCTCCCATTGTCACGATCTCAGCCGGGCGGACCTCGCCCATGCGATTAACCAGCCTATCCACACCAGGGCGTGGAAACAGCGCCACTCGGTGTGGCGGAGCCGCCCGAGAAGCGAGGTGGGTGCCATTATTCCAAGCCCGTACGATGCTAGGTGCGTCAGCTGCCGACACAGAACCGGAGGTCGTCCGTGCGTTCCGTCTCCCGGCGCGCCCTGTTGCGGGGCGGCGCTCTCGGGGTTGCGGCCGTGGCCACCGCGGGCTGCGCCGCCGAGGAACGGGTGCCTCCGGTGGCCGAGCGTCCCGATCCCGAGACCGTGCTCCTGCGGGAGCTGATCGCGGGCAAGGAGCGGGCAGTGGCCCTGTACGCCTCGGCCGCCTCGGCCAGGCTCGCGCCCTTCAGGCAGCGGCACGAGGCCCATCTGGCCGAGCTCCGCCGCCGTCTCCCGCCCGCCGCCGCCTCCGTCTCCGCGACGCCCACCCCCTCGCCCACCCCCTCGCCCTCCGGCGGCGCGTCCGCGGGCGGCGGGACGTCGGTGCGGGCCCTTCGCGATCTGGAGCGCAGGGCGGCCGCGCTCCGTGCCCGGCAGGTCGAGGGGGCCTCGCCCCCGCTGGCCCAGCTGATCGCGTCCATCGGCGCCTGCGAGGCCGCGCACGCCCTGGCCCTGTCGAGATCGCTGTGAGGGCCGACCAGGGACTCGGCGCGGCGCTGGCGGCCGAGCACGCCGCCGTGTACGCGTACGGGGTCATCGGGGCCAGGAGCACGGGGAGGCTGCGCACCGAGATGACGGCGGCCTACAACGCCCACCGCGCCCGCCGTGACCAGCTCCGCGCCATGATCGTCAAGATGGGCGGCACCCCGGCCGAACCGGCCGCGGTCTACGAGCTCCCGGTCACGCCGTCCACGGCGGCGCAGGCGGTGGAGCTGGCCGTGCTGGTCGAGCGGAGGGTGACCGGCGCCTACCTGGAGCTGGCGGCCTCCGCCGACACGGCGCTGCGCAAGATGGCCGCGCTGACCATGCAGGAGTGCGTCACCCGCTCCTACAACCTGCGCCCGGAGATCGACACCTTCCCCGGCATGCCGCCCGCGCCCGCCACCTCTCCCAGCACCTCACCCACCGCCACCCCCACGGCGACCGCCGCCGAGTGACTTTCACCGATGGCCGCTTTCCCGGAGTAAGGATTTCCCGGGGTGACAGGCCGGTCGGCGCGGTATCGATGCCTGACCACGGCCCCCGTGTTCATGAGATGAGATTCAAACCCGCTTTCGAGCATGTTTGTACGGCGCCTGCCGGGTAGCTGAATCTCCGTGAAACACGCCTGAGGAGGAGTAATGGGCTGGGGATACCGGAAATCCATGAAGTTCGGTCCGTTCCGTCTTAACCTTTCGCGGAGTGGAGTGGGTCACAGCTGGGGAAACCGTGCCTTCAGAGTCACCAAGACGGCAGATGGGCGCCGCACGCTGAGCGTCAACCTGCCCGGCGGTTTCCACTGGCGCAAGACGCTCGGCAGCGGTGCGCGTCGCTGACGGGCGTTTCCCGGGAACCGTTCGCGAACTCCGGTCGTTCTTCTGACACGGCACGAGGTTCGGGGAGAGAACAATGGGCTGGGGATACAGAAAGTCGATCAAAATCGGTCCCTTCCGGATCGACCTGTCTCCACGAGGGGTCGGCCACGGCTTCGGCAATCGCAGATTCCATGTCGCGAGAACTCCCGACGGCCGCAAACACGTCACCGTCAACCTGCCCGGCGGATTCCACGTGGGCAGGACGATCGGCCGGACGGTCGGCCGGAGTTCCCGCTACCGCCACTACTGAGACGGGGCCACAGACCTGAAGGAGCGGCCCACCCGCCGGGTGGGCCGCTCCTTCACATGTGCGGTGGCGCGGGGCGAGATCGTCGCCTCCCGGTCCGCGGGTTCACTCCTCGCAGGCCGCCACGACGCGGTCGACCGCCTCGGCGAGCGGGATCTCCTCCTTGGCGCCGGTGGCGCGGTCGCGCAGCTCCACGATGCCCTGGGTGAGGCCTCGGCCGACGATCAGGATCGTCGGCATGCCGAGCAGCTCGGCGTCCTTGAACTTCACGCCCGGCGAGACCCCGGAGCGGTCGTCCACCAGGACGCGCAGGCCGCGGCCCTCCAACTCCTCGGCGATCTTCACAGCGGCCTCGATCTGGCCGTCCTTGCCGGTGCCCACGATGTGGACGTCGGCCGGGGCGATCTCGCGGGGCCACCGCAGGCCGAGTTCGTCGTGCCGCTGCTCGGCCAGCACCGCCACGGCGCGGGAGACGCCGACGCCGTAGGAGCCCATGGTGATGCGGATCGGCTTGCCGTCGGGGCCGAGGGCGTCGAGCTTCGCGGCGTCGGCGTACTTTCGGCCGAGCTGGAAGATGTGACCGATCTCGATACCGCGGTCGATGGAGAGGCCCGAGCCGCAGACCGGGCAGGCGTCGCCCGCGCGGACCTCGGCGGCCTCGATGGTGCCGTCGGCGACGAAGTCACGGCCCGCGACGACGTCCGCGGCGTGCTTGCCCGGCTCGTTGGCGCCGGTCACCCAGGCGGTGCCGTCGACCACGCGGGGGTCGACGAGGTAGCGGATGCCGAGATCCCGCAGGACCTGCGGGCCGATGTAGCCGCGGACCAGGCCGGGGTGCCTGGCGAAGTCCTCGGCCTCGAAGATGGCGGGCTCACCGGGGGCCAGGGACGCCTCCAGCCGCTTGAAGTCGACCTCGCGGTCTCCGGGAACACCCACGACCAGGGTCTCGGTCTTGCCGGAGCCCGGGACGGTCACCTTGACCACGATGTTCTTGAGCGTCTGGGCGGCGGTGATGCCCAGGCCGTGGTGCTCGTTGACGTGGTTGACCAGCGACTCGATGGTCGGGGTGCCGGGGGTGTCGAGCACCCGCATGGCGGGCCGCTCGCCGGTGCCCTCGGCGACCGGGGCGGGGGTGACGACGGCCTCCGCGTTGGCCGCGTAGCCACAGTCGTGGCAGGCCACGAAGGTGTCCTCACCGGTGGCCGCAGGGGCGAGGAACTCCTCGGAGGCCGACCCGCCCATCGCGCCAGAGGTGGCGAAACAGATCTTGTAGGTGATGCCGAGCCGGTCGAAGGTCTTGATGTAGGTCTCGCGGTGGCGCTCGTAGGAGTGCTTGAGACCCTCGTCGTCGAGGTCGAAGGAGTAGGAGTCCTTCATGATGAACTCGCGCCCGCGCAGGATGCCGGCCCGGGGCCTGGCCTCGTCGCGATATTTCGTCTGGATCTGGTAGAGGGTCACCGGATAGTCCTTGTAGGAGGAGTACTCCCCCTTGACCATGTCGGTGAACATCTCCTCGTGGGTGGGACCGAGCAGGTAGTCGGCACCCTTGCGGTCCTTGAGGCGGAAGAGCGTGTCCCCGTACTCGGTCCAGCGGCCGGTCGCCTCGTAGTACTCACGGGGCAGGAGCGCGGGGAAGAGCACCTCCTGGCCGCCCATGCGGTTCATCTCCTCGCGCACCACGCGCGTGACGTTCTCCAGGACCGTCTTGCCGAGGGGCAGCCAGGAGTAGACGCCGGGGGCGACGCGGCGGACGTAACCGGCGCGGACGAGCAGCTTGTGGCTCGGGACTTCCGCGTCTGCCGGGTCGTCCCTCAGCGTTCGAAGAAACAGCGACGACATGCGCAGCAGCACGGCTACTCCTAGCTAGCAGGGATCGATGCCCTACAGGCTATCGAGTCCGGCAAGCCGATTGTCGGCCGTCGCCCCTTTCAGAGCCCGGCGAGGAAAACGAAGTAGAAGGCCCCGAGGGCCAGCGCGACCAACGCGGAGCAGACACGCTCCCTGCCGCGGGCCAGTGAGACCAGCATCCCCAGCGCGAACACGATCACGACCGCGGCTCCCCACGGCCAGAAGCCGGGGACGTGCTCGGGGCCGGGCATCATCTTGTCGATGCCTTCGAACAGGGCCAGCCCGACCGCCCCGCCGGCCGCGAGGGCTCCCCAGCGGCCGGGGCGCTTGGCGAGATAGGCGAGAACCCCGATCGTCACGAGATTGACGACCGTGAGGTTCATCGTGGCGCCGTCGTCGCCGAGCCTGGCGAGCCAGTCTCCCGGTTCGAAGAGGGTGGCGGTCAGTATCGAGAGCAGCGCCCCGAACGCGGCGAGCACGCTGGAGAGCACCGCCCAGCCGAAACCGGCCGCGCTCCGCCCCACGACGACGGCGAGGAGGACGTACGCGTACGGGTTGTAGATCGCACCAGGCAGGCCGGGGCCGTAGAGCAGTAGCGCTCCGACGCCACCCAGCAGCATCCCCACGAAGAGCGAGAGGACCATGTGCCGGAGAATGGCGCGATCCCGTCGGTCCCCCGCGACGAAGTCAAGCGTGTAGTTGCGTTCTGCCAAAGCCACCGATCCCCCGATCACATGTACTCGTGGCCACCGGCAGTATATCTGACCTGCACTAATACCCAGAGTGGGACAAATTTTACTAGGCAAGCGAGCGCTTGGTTATGCTGTTGCCGTGAGTCTTTTCGCGAGCGTTTCCCCAAGCCTTTCCGAGGAGCGGCTGGAGCTCCGTGACGCGGTCCACTCCTTCCTCACCCGGCACCCGGACGCCCCCTGGGTCCGGTTCGCCGCCGAGCTGGGCGTGGCCGGCCTGGCGGTCCCCGAGGAGTACGGCGGCGCGGGCTGCGGCATGGCCGAGGCGGCCGTCGTGTGCGAGGAGGTCGGCCGCGCCCTGTCGCCCCATCCCTACCTGCAGACCGCGGTGCTGGCCGTGGAGGCGATCAAGGCCACCGGCGACCGGGCGGCCATGGCCAGGCTGCTTCCCGGCATCGCCGAAGGCGCCGTCACCGCGACCGTGCTGCTCCCCGGCGACGCCGAGCTGGTGCTGGACGGCGACCGGCTGACCGGGATCGCCCGGCACGCCCTGGACGGCGAGCTGGTGCTGGCCTACGCGGGCGGCGCGCTCCTTGAGGCCGCCCCCTCCTCCCGCACGCCGCTGCCCACCCTGGACCAGACCCGCCCGCTCACCGCGCTCGCCTTCGACGCCGTCCCCGCCGTCCGGATCGGCTCCGGCACGGCGCACGAGCGGGTCCGCGACCTGGCGGTCGCCGCGCTGGCCGCCGAACAGGTGGGCGGGGCGGCCCGCTGCCTGGAGACCGCGGTGGCCCACGCGAGACAGCGCCACCAGTTCGGCCGCCCGATCGGTTCCTTCCAGGCGGTCAAGCACAAGCTCGCCGACGTGCTCCTGCTGGTCGAGTCGGCCCGCTCGGCCGCCCTGGCCGCCGCGTGCGCCCCGCTGGAGGAGCTTCCCGTCCGGGCCGCCGTCGCGGGCTCCTACTGCACGGAGGCCTACCTGGCCGCCGCGGGCGAGAGCATCCAGGTCCACGGCGGCACCGGCGTCACCTGGGAGCATCCGGCCCATCGCTACTTCAAGCGGGCCACCGCGGACGCCCAGCTCCTCGGCACCCCGCAGGCGCACCGCGCCCGCCTGGCCGCCGCCACGGGCCTGTAGGGAGAGCGCCTCACGGGTCGGCTTGTTGACGTCCCGGCATGCTGGTAATCTCGCCAAGCGAGCGCTTGGTTAAGTGGAAGGCCTCGGCCGGGGGTCGGATGGACACAACGGAGGCGTGGATGACGTCCCTAAGGATCAGCCTGGGCTACGAGCTGGAGGTCCGCGGACGCTCCCGCGAGGTCGAACAGCAGACGTTCCGCAACGTGATCGACCAGGTGGTCCTCGGAGACCGGCTGGGCTTCGACACCGCGTGGTTCGTCGAGCACCACTTCACCCGGGGCTTCTCCCACTCATCGGCCCCCGACCTCGTGCTGGCCGCCATCTCCCAGCGCACCGAGCGGATCCACCTCGGCCTGGGCGTGGTGCTGCTGCCCTTCCAGTCGCCCATCAGGACCGCCGAACGCGTCGCGACCCTCGACGTCATCTCCGGCGGCCGGGTGGAGTTCGGCACCGGACGGGGCGCGTCCCCGCTGGAGTACCAGGCGTTCCAGAAGCCCTTCGAGAAGTCGCGGCAGATCTGGGAGGACTCGCTGGAGGCCACCCTCGCCATCTGGAACGCCGACGGCGAGCCGATCAGCCGGTCCAACGAGTTCTTCGAGATCCCCGACGTCTCCGTCTACCCTCGACCGGCCCAGGTGCCGCACCCTCCCGTGTGGGTGGCGTCCACCTCCCTGGAGGGCTACCTGGCCGCGGCCAGGCACGGTTACAACCTGCTGGGCATGACGATGCTCAAGGGCCTCGACGACGTCGCCGAGGACATCGCGAGCTACCGGCAGTGCCTGGCCGACAACGGCTTCGACCCCGACAGCCGGCGGATCGCGCTGATGATCCCGTGGTTCGTCGGCGGCACCAGGGAGCGGGCGTTCGAGATCGCCTCCGACCCGGTCCTGTGGTACATCCGGCGCCAGGTCAACCTGGTCACCCCTCCCGACTACTACGACGCCCGGCACGCCACCCACAAGGTCCTGGGCCAGCTCGCGGCCGGTATGCCCCCCGAGGAGGCCATGGCCACGCTCCGCGAGCACCACATGGTCGTGGTGGACGACGTGGAGGGCTCCCGGAAGGCCGCGGCCCGCATCGCCGAGGCCGGGGCCACCGACCTGATCCTGCAGGCACAGGTGGGCGGCCTCGCCCACGAACACGTCTGCGAGTCGATGCGGCTTTTCATGACCGAGGTGATCAATTGACGACGAACCCGGCGGCCCGCGGCGACGGCGCCGCGCCCGCCCCGAACGCGGCGCCCGCCGGAGCCGTCCCGCTCGGTGCGCCCTCCGTATGGCTGACCAGGGACGACCTCGCCGCCGGGAGCCGTAGCGCGTCCGGGCTGCTGCTGGTCTCCGCCGACGCCGGCAGCGTGACCCCCGCGGGCGAGGTCGGCGAGCTGACCGCCGCCTACGCCGCCGCGCTGCGGGCGGCGGGCGTGGACGGGCGGGACCGGGTGGTGGCGGCGCTGTCGGGCGACGGCGAGCTGGCGGGCCCGCAGTGGGCGCGCGCCGCCGCCGAGGTCGCGGGGGCGGGTGCCTCCGTCGGCCCGCGGGGCAGGCTCAGACTGCACCACGCGCTGGAGTCGCTGGGCGCGACCACCCTGGTGATCACGCCGACCGGCGCGATGGACCTGCTGGCCCGGCTACACCTGGAGTTCCTGCTGGACCCGCTGGACCTGGGCCTGCGGCACGTCGTGCTGACCGGGGAGATCGCCTCGCGCCGCACGATGTCGCATCTGGCGACGGAGTTCGGGGCACGGGTGACGGAGGTCTACTGCTCGCCGTTCACCGCGACGCCGCTGGGTTGGCGGTCCTCGGAGTCGGCGCCGCTGACCCTGCTCGTACCCGGCTCGGTGGGCCTGGCCCCGCTGGAGAAGGACGAGCTGCAGGCACCGCCGTACGCCTCGGGGCCGGCCGAGCTGGTCGTCGCCGGCCCGCGGGCCGGGGAGGCGGTGCGCACCGGCCAGGTGGTCAGGGTCTCCGGCGGGGAGGCGATCCCCGCCCCCGAGCACACGGTCGGGGACCACGTGCTGGTGCGCGGGGTGTGGGTGTCGCTGAACCGGATCCAGCGGGCGCTCAACAAGATCGACGGAGTCTCCGGCTGGGAGCTGGGCGTCTCGCGGCAGGGCACGCTCGACGCCGCGGTCCTGACCGTGACCTTCAAGCGGGAGAGCCTCGTCGGGAATCCCATGTGGAGGTCGCGCCTCCAGCAGTCGCTCAAGGCGCTCACCCCGGTCACGATCGCCGTCGAGATCTCCGACCGGATCTCGGAGACGGTCTCCCCCGGCGTGGTGAACGACACGCGAGGCCACCACCTGGGCAGGGATCGCACAGCCATCGCCCGCTGATCCACGAAAGGCGCGACCGCCATGGAAGTACCCGGCTGGCGAACGATTCCCCGCATGCTCCGCGCCCTGTCCGGCGATCACCCCTCGGACGTCGTCGTGGACGACGGGACGGTCCGGCTGACCCTCGCCGAGCTGCGCGACCGGGCGGGCGAGGTCGCCAGGGGCCTGATCGCGCTGGGCGTGCTGCCGGGCGATCGGGTCGCCGTCTGGGGCCCGAACGACGCGCACTGGGTGATCACCGCGTTCGGCGTCTGGGACGCCGGCGCGGTGCTCGTGCCGCTGTCGTCACGCTACAAGGGCATCGAGGCCGCCGCGACGCTCCGCTCGACCGGGGCGAGCGTGCTGATCACCGGGTACGGTCACGACGGCGCCGTCCTGGCCGACCTGCTGGCCGAGGCCGCCGGCGAGACGGGCGGCGGCCTGCCCTTCGCCGGCCTGCCGGACCTGCGGCACTCGATCATGCCCGAGGGGCTGGAGCGGCCCGGCTCGGCGCAGCCCTCGCAGGTGCTCGTCGCCGGTTCCCTCATCGGGCGCGCCGAGGCCGAGGAGCGCGCGCTGGCCGTACGACCTGACGACCTGTGCGAGATCATCTCCACCTCGGGCACCACGGGCACGCCCAAGGGCGTGATGCTCGAACACGGCCGGATGCTGCGCGGTTACTGGGACTGGGCGGAGATCGTCACGCTCGGCCCCGGCGACCGCTACCCGGTGATCGCCCCGTTCGCGCACGGCTTCGGGCTCAACGCCGGGCTGCTGGCCTCGGTCATGCGCAGGGCCACGATGATGCCGATCGCCACGCTCGGCCCCGACCTGCTGGCCGGCCTGATCCGCGACGGCGGGATCACGATCCTGGCCGGGCCCCCGACGCTGTTCCACCGGCTGCTCGAGGAGACCGAGATCGGCGAGCACTCGGTGCGCGTGGCGATCTGCGGGGCGGCCTCCGTCCCCTCCGAGCTGGTACGCAGGCTGCTGGAGCGGATCGGCCTGGAACGCATGATCAACGCGTACGGGTTGATGGAGGGCACGGTCGTCTCCATGACCAGGGCCGACGACCCCGTCGAGGTCATCGCGGGCAGCACGGGCCGCCCCGTGCCGGGCATGGAGGTGCGGATCGTCGACGACGACGGCCTGGAGGTGCCGCGCGGCGAGCGCGGCGAGGTCCTCGTCCGCGGGTACGGGGTCATGCGCGGCTACTGGGGCGAGCCGGAAAGAACGGCCGAGGTGATCAGGGACGGCTGGCTGCACACCGGCGACATCGGCGCCCTCGACACCCGCGGCGACCTCGCCATCGTGGACCGTAAGAAGGAGCTGTTCATCGCCGGGGGGTTCAACGTCTCCCCCGCCGAGGTGGAGGGGCTCCTGCTGCGGGAGGGCTCCCTGGCCCAGGCCGCGGTGGTCTCGGTGCCCGACGAGCGGATGGGCGAGGTCGGCTGGGCGTTCGTGGTCCCGAGGCCGGGGGCGGCCGTCGAGCCGGAGAAGGTCATCTCCTGGGCCCGCGACAACATGTCCAACTACAAGGTGCCCAGGCGGGTGATCGTGGTCGACGCCCTTCCCGTCACCGGCAACGGGAAGATAGACAAACGCGCCCTGCGCGCGCGGACGACCCCGTAGACAGCACGAGCGGCCCCGTGGACGGGCGGGCGCACGAGCACGTCCTCTCACGGGGCACCGGGCACGCCGGGCATACCGTGTTCGCGGGAAATGCAGAGAACCTCCGAGGCACGTGCTCCCACGGAGGACCAGGCCCGCCGGGAACACCGTGTTCGCAGGGAATGTTCGGAAATATTGGAAACGTATCCGCCGGACGCCCCGTGCCGGATGACCGGTTCGATCACAACGGACCGCCGAGACTGGCCCGGCGGGCACCGGTAATGGAGAATCGCGTCATGACAGCCAGCACCCTGGGAGGCGATGTGTCGCTGCGAGTCGCGATCGTGGGGTCGGGGCCCGCCGGGATCTACACGGCCGAGGCCCTGAGGAAACAGGCCACCGTGCCCCTGCGGGTGGACGTGCTGGAGCGGCTGCCGACCCCGTACGGGCTGGTGCGCTACGGGGTCGCCCCCGACCACACCTCGATCAAGTCGATAGCGGGCTACCTGCGCGGCGTGCTGGAGCTTCCGGACGTGCGGTTCCTCGGCGGTGTCGAGTTCGGCAGGGACATCGGCGTCACCGATCTGCTCGACTGCTACGACGCCGTGGTCTACTGCACCGGCGCGATGGTGGACCGGCGGATGGGCATCCCCGGCGAGGACCTGCCGGGCAGCGTGGCCGCCACCGACTTCGTCAACTGGTACTGCGGCCATCCCGACATGCCCGGTGACCGCTTCGTCCTCGACAGCCCCGAGGTCGCGGTGATCGGCGTGGGGAACGTGGCGGTCGACGTGGTGCGCATCCTGGCCAAGACCGCCGACGAGCTGCGCGCCACCGACGTGCCGCAAGAAGTGCTCGACCGGCTGGCCGCCAGCGAGGTGAAGGCCATCCACATGATCGGCCGCCGGGGGCCCGAGCACGCCAAGTTCACCCTGAAGGAGCTCAGGGAGCTGGGCGAGCTGACCAACGCGGACGTGCGGGTGCGGCCCGAGGAGAGCGCCGCGGACGTCTCGACGGCGTCCCGGCAGATCAGGGGCAACGTCGAGGTCCTGCAGAGCTGGGCGGCCCGCGGCCTGACGGGCCGTCCCCGGCGGCTGGACGTGCGGTTCTGGATGCGCCCGGTGGAGATCCTCGGCGAGGGGCGGGTGGAGGCGCTCAAGCTGGAGCGAACCCGGCTGCTGGACGGCCGGGTGGTCGGCACCGGCGAGTTCGAGACCCTCCCGGTCGGCATGGTGCTGCGCTCGGTCGGCTACCAGAGCGTGCCGCTACCCGGCGTTCCCTTCTCCGAGGCCACCATGACCGTGCCGAACGAGGCCGGCCGGGTCCGCGACCGCGAGTACGTGGCGGGCTGGCTCAAGCGCGGTCCCAGCGGTGTGATCGGCACCAACAAGTCCGACGCCGCCGAGACGGTCCGCACCCTCCTCGCCGATCTCGCCGGCCGCGATCCGGTACACCGCACGGACCCGGACGAGCTCCTCGCCTCCCGGGGCATCTCACCGATCACCTACGAGCACTGGCTGGCCATCGAGGCCGCCGAGGCGGCACTGGCCAGGTCCCTCGACCGGGGCGAGCGGGTGAAACTCCTCGGCATCGCCGCCATGCTCACCGCCTGCGGCCGTCAATGACACGGCCGCGGCCACGCCCGGAGAACCGGAGGGTGGCCGCGGCCGGGGCGCTGTTCGCGCTACTCGCCGTTCTCGGTGCCGCCCTGCCCCTCCGCCGGGCCCTGCGGGTCGACGCCACCGTCACCGCCGTTGTCACCGTTACCGCCGCCGCTCTGCGGCGCGCAGGAGATCGTGAAGGCCGCCTTCTTGGAGACGACCTTGCGCGGGCTCAGCACCTGGAGCGCCTGCCAGCCCTTCAGGTTGCCGCGGAAGGTGGCGCGGTCCTTCAGGATCTTCGTCCCGTTCACCTTCACGGTCTTCACAGCACTCTTGGAGCCGTCGCCCCTGAGCCAGCGGTAGGCCACCACGGTGGGCGCGCTCACCTTGATCTTCGCCGTGAAGCCGACGGTCACCGGGCACTTACCGGTGTGCTTGGCCGGACCCGCCTTCACCGCCACGGCCACCTTGGGCTTCGCGGGCGCGGCCGCCGCGGCGGCCGGAGCCGCCTGCGTCATCAGCAGTACGGCCAGCAGGGACCCGGCCAGCGCGGAGAGCCCCTTGAGTCTGTTCATGTCATCCCATCGCCGAGTGATCGAACTCCGATGGCAAAGTTTAGCCATGGTGACTTGTGATCCGGTTGGGACCGGCTGAGCCCACTGATCGGCGTGGGGCGACGGTGGCAGGGGTGACCGGTGGCGGAGGGCTGCGGCTAAGGTGCGTTCAAAACGGCGCGTCCGGTCCGAACCGGCACGTCCATATCGGCACGTCCCCAGAGGAGCACCAGCATGCGCGTCACGCTCGCCGACCCGTCCGCCCTGATCCCGGGCTTCGAGCGGGTCCACCGCGAGCAGTCGGCGCTGTACCCGTACGGGCCGGCCGGGTGGCAGCCGGTGCACACGGTCTACGTCCCCGCGGACCGCCTCGACGCCGGGACGGTGCGGGCGTGGGGTGACGCCGCGCTGGAGCTGATGCGGCGGCACCTGCCGCAGGGCGATCTGGCCGCGATCCTCGGCGTGGGCGAGGACCTCGCCGGAGCCGTGCACGGCCGGGTGGCCGCCAAGCTCGGCGAGGAGCCCGTCGAGGACCTGCGCGTCGACTTCGAGGACGGGTACGGGCCGCGCCCCGCGGAGGAGGACGGTCACGCCTCCACCGCCGCCGAGGCGATCGCGGCCATGCACGCGGCCGGAACGCTCCCCCGCCGCTGGGGTCTGCGGGTGAAGTCGTTCGCCGACGGCGACCCGGTCCGCTCCCTCAGGACGCTGGACGGCTTTCTCACCGGCGTGGTCGAGCGGGTCGGGCGGCTGCCCGGGGGATTCGTGGTCACCTTCCCGAAGGTGCTGATGAGGGCCTACCTCCACCAGTTCGCCGACTGCCTGCGGGCACTGGAGGACGGGCTGGGCCTCGACGAGGGCGCGCTCCGGTTCGAGATCCAGGTCGAGGCGCCGCAGACGGTGCTGTTCCTCGACTCCGCTCTGGTCGCCTCCCTGCGGGGCAGGCTGGCCGCGGCGCACTTCGGCGTCTTCGACTACACGGCGAGCTGCGCCCTGCCCCCGCACGAGCAGCGGCTGGACCATCCCGTCTGCGATCACGCCAGGAACGTCATGCAGACGGTCTTCGCCGGGACCGGCGTGGAGTTGTCGGACGGTTCGCTGGCGGCCTCCCCCGCCTCGGATGACAGGCGGGCCGTGCAGGAGCTGTGGCGGCGCCACGCGGAGCTGGTCGGGCACTCCCTGGGCCACGGCTTCTACCAGGGCTGGGACATGCACCCGTCACACCTGGTCAGCCGGTACGCGACGGTCTACGCCTTCCACCTGTCCCGTTACCAGGAGTACGCCCACCGGGTGCGTGCCTGGCAGGAGCGACGCGAGGCGGGCGAGGGCGTGATGGACGAGCCCGCCACGATCAAGACCATGACCGCCGCCCTGCGCCGCGCCGACCTGGCCCTGGGCGCTCCACCGGCCTGACCTCGATCGCCGGTCCCCCGGCTCCCGGCGTCCCGGCCGATCACCGCGAGACCTGGCGCGCCTCAGTCGATCAGGGCGCGCCACTGGCGGACCCGGCGCTCGTCGACCGGGTCCGACCAGGACGCCCGCACGGCGCTGCCGACGTGGAAGGCCCGCACGCCGTACTCCATCAGCACCCCGACATGGCTGGGCCTCAGCCTGCCCCCGGCCAGGATCAGCGGGCCGTCGCCCGCCTCGCACCGGGTCTTGAGCAGTGGTAGCCCGTCCGCCACGCCACCGGGCGCACCCGAGGTGAGCACGGTGGCGAGGTTGGGCAGCAGGCGGACGGCACGCCAGCTCGCCTGGGTGTCGGCCGCGTGATCCACCGCCCGGTGAAAGGTCCAGGGCAGCGGTGCGACCGCGTGGATGAGCGCCTCGGTGGCGGCCAGGTCGACCGCCCCCGCCCGATCGAGGAACCCGAACACGAACCCGGCCGCGCCCGCGTCGGCGAGTGCCCTGGCCTCGCGGCTCAGGGTCTTCAGCGACTCGGGCGTGGCCAGGAACGAGGCCTCGCCACGCAGCATCACCATCTGCGGCAGCGCGCACTCCTTGGAGATCGCCGCGACCGTCTCCGCAGCCGGGGTGAGCCCGTCCACGGCCATGTCGGCGACGACCTCCAGGCGATCGGCGCCGCCGGCTTCGGCCGCGACGGCATCACGCACGTCAAGCGTGATCACCTCAAGCAAGGATCCGGTCATGAATGGAGGCTATCGGATGGGTTTGCCCTGGGATCGCCGTGGTTCAGACATGCTCGGGGACGGACGACCCGCGCCGGTCCGAGAAGGACAGCGCGAGGCCGGACGCGTGGGCGCGCAGGCCCCCCGGCCGCTGGAACAGGGCGCCGGAGGCGCGATGCGACAGGTCGACCGTGCGGAGATGCGCGAAACGCTGTCCCCGATAGTAGTCCTGGAGCCGCGAGTTGTCCTTGGAGCAGTCAAGCCTGAGCCATCTTCTCCCCAGGGCCAGGACCCGCAGGCCCGCCCAGTCGAGCAGCGACTCCCCCAGCCCCCGGCCGGCGTGGGCGCGCGCCACGGCCAGCTTGTGGACGTAGAGCGCCGAGCCGGGGTCGTCTCCCGGAGCCCAGAACTCGGGGTCGGCGTGAGCGTCCAGGGCGAGGGTCGCGGCGGGCCCGTCCTCCCCGTCCAGCAGGTACATGACGCCCTCGTCGATCAGCGGGGTGATGCGCTCGGCGGGGAAGCCGGCGGCGGGCCACTGCCGCACGCCGCGGCGGTTCAGCCACCCGGCGGTCTCGGCGAGGAGCGCGAGCACCCCGTCGAGATCACCGTCCGTGGCCCTGCGCAGCGTGAACGGGCGCACGGTGGTGGGACTGGCGGTGTTCGAGTGCATGGTTCATCCCTTCGTTGCGTTCGGTACGCGAGTTGACACGGAGCGTGGCCGCCTGATGGCGCACGGCACCCATGTCGGGCTAGGCGGATGCCTAGGGGCTGGGGGCGAGCGGCGGGGAGACGCCGGTCGGGGTGAGAGGCGCGGGCGGCGCGAGAGAGCCCGGCGGGAGGGCGACGGGCGGGGGGAGCTCGGGCGAGACGGCCGGGTCCGGGGAAGGCCCGGCCCGGAGTGCGCCGGCCGGAAGGAGAACGGCCGCCCTGCGGGCGCGGCCCGCCGGGCGCCCGCGGCGCGGACGGAGTGGAGGCCGGCCCGTCAGGGCGGTTACCGAGATGTCAACGGCTTTCCAGCTCGTACCTGATCAGGTGCTTGTCCGCGGGCAGTACCGACACCGCCACGCGCACGGGGGTGTCCTCCACGTCGTAACCGACTCGGACGTAGACGACGACCGGCGTACCGAGCTGGAGCTGGAGCCGCTCGGTCTCCGCGCTGTTGGGCATCCGCGCCCAGATGTCGTCCACCATCCGCACCTGCCGGTGGCCGAGCTCCTCAAGGACCTTGTTGGCCCCGCGCCTGATGTCGCCGGGACGGGTGATCTCGGAGTCGGCGACCAGGGCCAGCGGGAAGTAGGAGTCGTTGGTGTTGTACGGCTGGCCGTCCACGAAGCGCAGCCTGCGGCGGACCACGGCGAGCTCGTCGTCCGCGAGCTCCAGCCTGCTGGCGATCTCCTCGGCCGGGTGCACGATCGAGACCTCGATCTCCTGGCTCGGCGCGCGCCCCTCCTGCGAGACCGCCCAGGCGAAGGCCTCCAGGGTCTCCTCGCCCCGCGGCTGCAGCTCGCGCTGGGGGTGCATGAGCAGCGGACGGCGCTCCCGCACGACGGTGCCCCTGCGGGGGGTACGGGTGACCAGGCCCTCGTTCACCAGCTCGCCGAGAGCCAGCCGCACGGTGTTCCGGCTCACCTGGTGCACGAGCATGAGCTCCGCCTCGGTCGGCAGCTGATCCCCCGGTCCGAGCGCACCGGAGTAGATGGTCCTCCTCAGATCGGAGGCCACCAGTTGATACAGCGTTGACCGCGCCATTAAGTCCCCTTTGTGCCAATAAAACTAGACGATCTGGTTCTAGCGGGGAACAGCCCCTTGACCCAACCTCCCAAGACCCGCATCATCCAATCGTTGGTACAAATCCATCGAAAGGTCAGCGAGGGGGTGGAGGCCGGTGCTGTCGGTCCGCGTGGATGCGCCGTACCTGCCCTGGCGCGACCCCCGCGAGGCGACGCGTTTACTGCGCTACGCGTTGCACCGCCAGGGGTTCACCCACACCTACCAGAGCAACGGAAGCGGGATGTCCGTGCTCTCGGTGCTGACCGATCTAACCGTTTGGTGCAAGAACGGGCTCTTTGTCTGGAACGAGGATGGCGTTGAGTCCTCGCATCCGGCCGACGACCCGGCTGGGGCGGCCCGCCTCATCTCGCAGCACTACCGGCGGCCCACGCCTGACGACGACCTCGCGGAGGAGGAGGCGGACCACCAGGTCCGCGCCTTCGCCGACACAGACTCCGAGCGCGACTAGCCGGCGGAGGACCCCACCCCTCGCCGGGGTCCTCCGCCTATCGCGCCGGAGCGGAACGCGTCCTGGCGGGTCCCCCACGCCCGCCAGGGCGCGCTCCCCATCTCCGGAGCGCGATCGGCGGGAACGGGACCCGCCGGGACGCACCCGTGACGCGGCCCCGACGATGAGCCCCACCGCGAACGCGCCTCAGCCGAGCGGACGCCAGTCGATCAGCGACAGTTCCTCGTCCACCCTCCTGAAGCACGCCCGGACGGGCAGGCCCGCGACCGGCGGCTCCGCACCGCGCCAGTTGCCGTACATGACGCATTCGGGCGCCTCGTCCAGCCGTACCATCACCACCGTGTACGGCTCGCTCACCCCGGCCAGGAAGGGCTGGTGGCTGACGATCCAGCTCTCGACGCGGCCGGCCGGGGCGATGGGCTCCCAGTGCCACTCGCGGGTCCTGCAGCGGTGGCAGTAGGCGCGGGCGGGAAAGCGCGGCGTGGCGCAGGAGTCGCACCGCTGGAGCACGAACTCCCCGCCGGCGGTCCGCCTCCACCACTCCGCCGAGTCGCGATCGGCAACCGGACGCACCCCTCACCCCTTCCGTAGGATCAGCGCCGAGGTGGCGGGCAGGATGTAGCCGGGCTGGGCCGTGGAGAGCGCCACCTCGGCCCCTTCCACCTGCCTGTCCCCCGCGTCCCCCCTCAGCTGTGAGACGGCCTCGGCGATGTGGTTGACGCCGTGCACGTACCCCTCCGACAGGAACCCGCCATGCGTGTTCACCGGCAGCTCACCACCCGGCGCGACGGCACCCGAGGCGACGTACGGGCCGCCCTCGCCCTTGGCGCAGAAGCCGTAGTCCTCCAGCTGCACGATCACCGAGTAGGTGAAGCAGTCGTAGATCTCGGCCACGTCGACGTCGGCGGGCCCGATGCCCGCCTGGCGGTACAGGCGCGGGGCCAGTTCGGCCGCGCTGGTCACCGTGGTGTCCGCCCGGCCGCCGGACAGGAAGGAGTCGCCGCCTCCCCACGCGGCGGCGGAGATGAGCACCGGCGGCCTGCGCAGGTCGGCGGCCCGCTCGGCGCTCGTGACGACGAGCGCGCAGGCGCCGTCGGTCTCCAGGCAGCAGTCGAGCAGCCGGAACGGCTCGGCGATCCACCGGCTCGCCAGGTAGTCGTCCAGGGTGATCGGGGTGCGCATGAGCGCCCGGGGGTTCTTGGCCGCGTTGGCGCGCTGGACGACCGCCAGCGCGCCGAAGTGCTCGGGACGGGTGCCGTACCTCGACATGTGGGCGCGGGCGAACATCGCGTACTGCTGCGGCGGCGCGAAGTAGCCGTACGGCGCCTGGTACTGGACCTCGGGGCTGACCGGCAACCCCCGGCCGGTCCCGCCCATCCGGAACTCCGAGCGCGCGTTGATCGCCCGGTAGCAGACGACGGTCTCGGCGACGCCCGCCGCGACCGCGAGCGCCGCCTGGCCGACCACCGAGTGGGAGACGCTGCCGCCGCCGAACTGGTCGAGGTACCAGGAGGGCTCGTGGATGCCGAGCGCGGGACCGACCAGACAGGGCGCGGCGGAGTCGCCGACCCGGTGGGTGGCGATGCCGTCGACGTCGTCGGCGGTCAGGCCCGCGTCGTCCAGGGCCGCCAGCACGGCCTCGCAGGCCAGGGTGAGGGTGCTGACCCCGGAATCCTTGGAGAACCGGGTGTACCCGACGCCCGCGACGGCCGTGCGGTCCCGGAAACCACCCACGTACGAGCCTCCGATCTCAAGCAAGCGCTTGGCCAGAGGCTAGGCCGGGCGAATCGCGGATGTCAACGACGGGCGCGCGCCGACGGCGACCGGGGACTTTTTCCGGCACTCCCCTACAATCCAAGCAAGCGCTTGGTAAGATGGCGCCAGACGGTGGAGGACGCCGTCCGCCGCCGAACCCCCTCGGAGGCCGATCGGGCGCGATTGAGGAGGCGAGTAGCACCATGAGCACTCACGCGGCCCGGCTGCTGGAGACCGCCGACCACCCCCGCGCCACCTTGGCCGGGCGCGGCACCACCGCCAACGGAGTCGCCATGCAGAGTGGCCTTTCGCAGGGCCCGTCCAACGGAGCCGAGAGACCTGAGATCAACGGGGCCACGCACCAGGGCGGCGCCGTGGACGGCCGGTGGTTCCGCTCCGTGCTCGGCCACTTCGCCACCGGTGTGGTGGCCATCACCGCCATCGACGCCGACACCGGCGAGCCGTGCGGCCTGGCGGCCAACTCCTTCACCTCGGTGTCACTGGACCCGCCGCTGGTGGCCTTCTGCGTGGCCCACAGCAGCACGAGCTGGCCGCGCCTGCGCGCCGCCAGAACCCAGACGATCAACGTGCTCGCCGAGCACCAGCAACCGGTCTGCGCCGCGCTCGCCGGCCGGGGCGGCGACAAGTTCGCCGGGCTCGACTGGACGGTCTCCCCGGGTGGCAACCCGGTGATCGAGGAGAGCCTGGCCTGGATCGACTGCTCGATCGAGGCGGAGCATCCCGCGGGCGACCACGTCATCGTCGTCGCCAGGGTCCACCGGCTCGGTGTCCACGGCGACGGCGGCCCGCTGCTCTTCTTCAAGGGCGGCTACGGCCGTTTCCACGCCTGACGTCCCCACGCCGGAGGTATTCCATGACCCTGCGCGAGGAGGCACGCTCCTGGCTGGAGGAGAACCTCACGGGCGAGTTCGCGCACGCCCGGGGACTGGGCGGGCCCGGCCGCGAGCACGAGGGGCACGAGGTCCGGCTCGCCTGGGAGCGGCGGCTGGGCGAGGCCGGGTGGACCTGCCTGGGCTGGCCCAGGGAGTACGGAGGCCGGGACGCCACTCTGCAGGACCAGGTCGCCTTCCACGAGGAGTACGCCCGTGCCGCCGCCCCGGCGAGGGTCGGGCACATCGGCGAGGGACTGATCGGGCCGACCATCCTGGAGCACGGCACCGAGGAGCAGCGGCGGCGCTTCCTGCCGCCCATCCAGCGTGGCGAGGAGCTGTGGTGCCAGGGCTACTCGGAGCCGGAGGCGGGCTCCGACCTGGCAGGCGTCCAGACGCGGGCGCGCCTGGACGACGGCGAGTGGGTCATCACCGGCCAGAAGGTGTGGACCTCGCTGGCCCACGTGGCCGACTGGTGCTTCGTGCTCGCCAGGACCGAGCCCGGCTCGGCGCGCCACCGCGGCCTGTCCTACCTGCTGGTCCCGATGGACCAGCCGGGGATCGAGGTGCGGCCCATCCTCCAGATGACCGGCACCAGCGAGTTCAACGAGGTCTTCCTCGACGGCGCCCGCACCGCGGCGGGCAACATCCTGGGCGCTCCCGGCGAGGGCTGGCGGATCGCGATGGCCACCCTCGGCTACGAGCGCGGCGCCTCCACCCTGGGCCAGCAGATCGGCTTCCAGCAGGAGTTCGCGGAGGTGGTGGCCACCGCCAGGCGCACCGGGGCCGCCGAGGACCCGGTGCTCCGCGACCGGCTGGTGCGCTCGTGGCTGGAGCTGGACATCATGCGGCTCAACGCGTTGCGCACCATGACCTCACTGTCGGCGGGCGAACCGGGACCCGAGGTGTCGATCGGCAAGCTGTACTGGTCGGAGTGGCACCGGCGGCTGGGCGAGCTGGCCCAGGCCGTGCAGGGGCGCGCGGGCCTGGTCGCCGACGCCCCGCCGTACGACCTCAACGCGCTGCAGCGGCTCTACCTGTTCAGCCGCGCCGACACCATCTACGCCGGGTCCAGCGAGATCCAGCGCAACATCATCGCCGAGCGCACCCTGGGCCTGCCCAAGGGCTGAGACACGACCACCGGAACGGAGCCCGTATGGCGACACCTCCCCCCTACCCCCGCGCCCACGGCCTGCTTGACGGAAAGGTCGTCCTGGTCACGGCGGCGGCCGGGACGGGCATCGGGTACGCCACCGCCAGGCGCTGCGCCGAGGAGGGCGCGACCGTGGTCGTCTCCGACCGGCACGAGCGGCGCCTCGGCGAGGCCGCCGAGGCGCTGGCCGAGCTGAGCGGGGTCAAACCGCTCGCGGTGCCCTGCGACGTCACCTCCGAGGCCGAGGTGCGCGCCATGTTCGACGCGGTGACCGAGGCGCACGGGCGGGTGGACGTGGTGGTCAACAACGCGGGCCTGGGCGGTACGGCGCGGCTGGTGGAGATGACCGACGAGCAGTGGGACGCCGTCCTGGGGGTGACCCTCACCGGCACGATGCGCTGTACCAGGGCCGCCCTGCGGCTGATGGTCCCCCAGGGTTCCGGAGTGATCGTCAACAACTCCTCGGTGATCGGCTGGCGCGCCCAGGAGGGCCAGTCGCACTACGCGGCCGCCAAGGCCGGGGTGATGGCCCTGACCAGGTGCGCCGCCCTGGAGGCCGCCCCGCACGGCATCCGGGTCAACGCGGTGGCCCCCTCGCTGGTCATGCACCCCTTCCTGGCCAAGGTCACCACCGACGAACTGCTCGCCGAACTGACCTCCCGCGAGGCCTTCGGCCGCTCGGCGGAACCGTGGGAGGTGGCCAACGTGATCGTCTTCCTGGCGAGCGAGTACTCCACGTACATGACCGGCGAGGTCGTCTCGGTCTCCAACCGGCACCCTTAGGGAGGCGCCGGGTCGTACGACGTACGCGGACCTCCGTGAAACGCCGCGACTCCCGCGGAAAGACGGGGAGCCTCGCGAAGGACGACAATTGCCCCCATGCGTTTCGGGATCCTGGGCACCACGCGGGTGTGGCACGACGACGGTGGCGAGGTGGGCGTCGGCGGGCCCGCCCTGCGGGCGCTGCTGGGCCTGCTGCTCGCCCGTGCCGGGGAGGTGGTGGCCGCCGATCTCCTGGTCGACGACCTCTACGGCGCACGCCCCCGGGACGGGGCGGCGCACGCCCTGCAGTCGCAGGTCTCCCGGCTCCGCCGGCTGCTGGGGCCCCAGGTCGAGATCGAGGCCGTCTCCTCGGGCTACCGGCTCTCGGTCGGCCCAGGCGATCTCGACGCCCACCGCTTCGAAGGGCTCTCCGACGAGGGGCGTCAGGCCCTGCGCGACGGAGACCCGGCGGGAGCGGCCGTGCTGCTGCGGGAGGCCCTGGACCTGTGGCGGGGGCCCGCGCTCGCCGACGCCGCGGACGCCACCTCCGTGCAGGCCCTGGTCCTGCGGCTTCAGGAGCGCAGGCTCGGCGCCCTGGAGGACCGGATCGAGGCCGACCTGCGGCGGGGCGAGCACCGGGCCGCGGTGCCCGAGTTGCAGGAGCTGGCCGCCCGCCATCCGCTGCGGGAAAGACTCCGCGTCCTGCTCATGCGCGCCCTGCAGTCGGGCGGCAGGCAGGCGGAGGCCCTGCTCGCCTTCGAGGAGACCCGGCGGCTGCTGGCCGACGAGCTCGGCGCGGATCCCTCGGCCGAGCTGGCGGCCGTCCACCAGGAGCTGCTGCGGGGCGAGCGGCCGTTCGAGCCGCCCGCGCCACCGGCGCAGCTGACCAGCTTCGTGGGCCGCGCGGAGGATCTGGCCGAGGTCACCCGGCTGCTCGGTACCGCGCGCCTGGTCACCCTGGTCGGCCCCGGCGGGGCGGGCAAGACCAGGCTGGCGGTCGAGGTCGCGAGTCGCCTGCCGGACGTCTGCTACGTCGAGCTCGCACCGCTGCCTGACGGGCGGCGGCTGTCGCAGGCCCTGCTCGCCGCGCTCGGCCTGCGCGAGAGCGGACTGCTCGCCATGCCCGCCGAGGCTGAGCCCGTCTCCCGGCTGCTCGCGGCGCTGGCCGGCCGGCCGCTGCTGCTCGTCCTCGACAACTGCGAGCACGTCGTCGAGGCGGTCGCCGAGCTGGCCGCGCGGCTGCTCGCCGGCTGCCCCGAGCTGCGCGTCCTGGCGACGAGCCGGGAGCCGCTCGGCATCACCGGCGAGAACCTGTGGCCGGTCCGGCCGCTCGCTCCCTCCCCCGCCGCGCGGCTGTTCACCGACCGGGCCTCGGCGGTGCGTCCCGGCCTCGTCCTGGACGAGGCCGGGACCGAGGCCGTGCGGCGGTTCTGCCCCGAGCTCGACGGGCTGCCG